>NZ_HG422173.1:834330-936045 GCF_000341545.2 Nitrospina gracilis 3/211 | reverse complement strand
CTGTAAATGATGAATTCCTTGACCGGATAATTCTTCTTCCACTTCTGCTCAGTCCGGGCCAGCATCACATGATCGAAGTAGGGCAGCTCTCTCAGTCTCTCCACGAAATGAACGATAGCCTGGTGGTCGTCCCCCTGACCCGTGATCTGGATAAACTGGTGCGGTTCGTGTTCGCGCCCCTCCTTCTCCGCATTGGCCTTCGCTTCATTGATGGCAGCCTTGTTGACGCCGAGAAAAAGATCCGGGATATTCGCCAGGTCGTCCAGCGTTCGCTGCTCCACCACCGTCAGCCAAACCCCGTCCGGCAGGCTCTGCCCCAGGTCTTCCAGCAACTCGGTCGTTCGGCTTCGTTTGGTACGAAGCCCGTCGATTCCCTTGATGATGTCTCCGTAACGGTCCTTTTTCTTTTTGAGTTTCTGAACTTTCCGGTAATCCGGGGTCAACGCGTTCACCTGGGACTGCACTTCCTCGATGTCGCCTTCCAACTGCGCAACGGTGACCAGCTGCCATGCCCACACCAGAAAACAGGCCACGCCTGCGAGCAAGCCGGCGCTCAAAATGCCGGCAAACAGCTTTTGAATGATGATTTCCCGGACAATGCGCTGGTAGTCGTATAGATTGACGCGAATGAGATTCATGAATTATTTCACCTTTTGTTCTTTTTTCTTGGACTCCATCTGTTCCAGGTAATCGAACCGTCTCGAAGCAAGCCCGATGGCGACGGCGGACATGGGTGCCATGTGCGCCAGGGCTTTCTTGTCAAAAGTCGACGGAATCTTGATGGATTCAAACGGATCGAACAATTCCACAGGCACCGCCATGCGATCGGCGATAAATCCATCCACCCCCGGAATCAACGCACCCCCTCCCATGACAAACACCTTCTCCACCTGACTGTTGGAGGTAGAGCTGAAAAACTCAAAAGCCTTATGGAGCTCCTCGATGATCGGATCGATAGAATCGAGGATGACATTGATCACATCGTCCTTTTCCACCTCTTCCGGCAGAACGCCGTACTTGAGGGCCTCGGCATCTTTGGGTTCCAGCTGAAAACGGCTCACCAGATTTTTCGTGCACAACCCACCACCCACCGGTATGTCGCGGGTGAAGGTGCTGACGCCGTCCATCAGAATATTGAGGTGGGTGAACGTATGCCCCAGATCAAGCAATGCCACCGAACCCATGTCCTTCACATTTCTGGAATTGCCAAGAGCGTTGACGATGGCGAAAACGTCGAGGTCGACAATGACCGGTTTCAGGCCGGCGGCCGCGAGCACAGCCAGACGGCTGTCGATGATTTCGTTCTGCACGGCAACCAGCAGGATGTCCAGTTTCTCCTCTTCCTCATCCTCAAATTCGTGTTCATCAAAAGTCACGCTGGGTTCCAATACCTGGTAGTCGATGCGCACGTCGTCGATGTCGAAGGGAATATACTGTTCCGCCTCTTCCTGGATGGCTTCAGCCAGGTCTTCTTCCGGCAGAACGGGCACCTTGATCTTTTTGATCATCACCGCCTCACCGGAAACGGAAACAACCGCGAAACGGTTATTAATCTTTTCCGCGGCCAGAAGGCGTGTGAGGGCGTCGGAGACCTGCTCTTCATCGCGCACCACTCCCTCCGTCACCGATTCCGGTTCCAGGGGCATGAGTCCGAAGTTTTTCAACTCAAACTTTCCCGGATCCCCATCGAGCTGGGCGACCTTGATGGAATGCGACCCGATATCAATAGCCAACAACGGAGTTTTGGCCGAAAGAAACATGTAACGTCCTCTGCGTATGAGTTAGGTTGCGCTTTTTACGGGAACCGTCCATCGAGCCGGAAACCCGGTCCCCTCCTCCTGCTTAATTTCGAAACGGCACCTGCGACCTTGTTGGCAGTGCCCTGTTGCCTGATGAAACCGTTGAACTCCGTTCGGAATCATGCCTGCCTTTTCCCCTTTCCGGCCTGGCGACGCACCTTGACCTTGGATTTGGATTTGGTCTTGACCTGGCTGGATGCCCGGTCGTCTGCAGACGTTTCCTCCCCAAAGACTTTCGAGCGCTCCCCCAGTTTGTACCCGAGTGCAAGTATGATTTTGCGTTTGGTGTCCAAGCGGCAATCGTTCCCTTTTTCAATCCGGTCGATGGTTTGCACGGTGACACTGGCTTTCCGTGCGAGCTCGGCCTTGCTCATCATCTTCGACTCGCGGATTTTGCGGACATTATTCACACTGGCCACAATATTCCCCTCCTTTTGCTAAAAAAATGGGACGAATTGCGCATGATTTGAATGGTTATGCTATTTAATTTTTACGGATGCTAATCAATATACTTGAATATTTATTATTATGTCAATAATTTTTTTGAATTAATTCTTATTAATATTAATTTATATAAATTTAAACAAACTTGTATCCGCCGCATTCTCTGCCGGGTGGGCCGTATCTCCTTTCTGCGCGCGGGATTCCCAGCCGCCCGCACCTCCGCGGCGCGGCAAAAAGGGCTTGGGTGATTTTTCCTCAATTTCCCCTATTTTTTGCCTGGGGCGGTAAAAAAAATCCCGAGCCTCGAGGGACGCAGCTCCCCCGTGCCAAATGCCGGTTGGAATGAGCCGGCAATTCCGCTACAATCTTCCGCCATGAAACACGTTTACCTCGAAACCTTCGGTTGCCAGATGAATGTGGCCGATACCGACCGCATGGAGCTATTGCTGTTCCATTCCGGCTACACCCGCACGCAACACGCCGAAGACGCCGACCTCATTCTCGTCAACACCTGCTCGATCCGGGAGAAAGCGGAACAAAAGGTGTATTCGCTGTTTGGTTCGTTCCGCCCGCTCAAGAAACAGAACCCGGACCTGCTGTTCGGCCTTGCGGGTTGTCTGGCGCAACAGGAACAGGAATTCCTGCTGAAACGCATGCCGTTTCTGGATTTCATCATCGGACCCGACGCGGTGGAGGACATTCCACTGGCGGTCGATCGCGTCCGCCGCGAGGGCAGGCCGCTGGCCTGGACGGAGTTCGATCGCGAGAAACACTATTCCATCCCCGTAGTGGCGCCGGTGAAGCCTCCCGGACCCAGTGCCTTCATCAACATCATCAAGGGGTGCGACAAGTTCTGCTCGTTCTGCGTGGTGCCGTTCACCCGCGGGCGGGAAAAATCGCGGGAAGCGTCGGAGATCTATGAGGAGGTCCGGCAATTGGTGGACCAGGGGGCGAGGGAGATCATCCTGCTCGGCCAGAACGTCAATGCCTACGGCAAGCGGGGCCTGGAAAAACCGGCGGCGTTTCACGAACTGCTTTACGGCGTGGCGGAAATTCCGGGCGTCGAGCGTTTGCGCTTCACCACCAGCCATCCGCGCGACTTCACACCGGAAACCATCCGGGCGTTCCGCGATCTGGACAAACTGGTCAACCACCTGCACCTGCCGGTGCAGTCCGGCAACGACCGCATCCTGGACCGCATGCGGCGCAGTCACACCGTGGCGGAGTACATGGAACAGATCGACGCATTGAAAGACGCAGTGCCGGACATCGCGCTGTCCACCGACATCATCGTCGGTTTTCCCGGCGAGACGGAGAGCGAGTTCGAGGACACACTTCGGCTGATGGAGAAGGTGGGCTACAGCAACAGCTACATGTTCGCCTACAGCCCTCGACCCAACACCCCCGCCGCGTTGTATGAAGACTCGGTTCCGGACGAAGAGAAGAAACGCCGGCTGCACGCCACCATCGAACTGCAGTCCCGACTGACGGATCGATTGAGCCAGAAGTTTCTCGATGAGGAAGTCGAGGTATTGGTTGAAAGCCGTACCTCACGGCAGAACATGACCTTCAAAGGCCGCAATCCGGAATACTGGATGGTGATTTTCTCAGGTGGGGAAGACGCATTGCAGACCGGCGACCTCGCCCGCGTGCGCGTGCACAGTGCGCAGGGTCATGTCCTCAAAGGGGAGTACGTTTCCATAACCGCGCCCGCAACAGCCGTCGGGTTGTAAACCCTTCCTTTTTGTACTCCAACCCGGTCATTTTTTAAAATTTTCTTCGCGGTGTGCGGCTCTTCGGCGAAAGGGGTAACGCTTCGTTTGCAAACGATGGGGAGTGGGCCGGTTCCAAACACAAACCGTCTCCTGCCCACGTTGTGGGGCGGGCTCCGCCCGGTCAGTAGATTCCCAGATTGTCGTAGATGTCTTCTTCGATGAGGTCGGCGTCGGGACCGATCATGTGGAGCGTCATCCTCATGTCGCGAATGGATTTCACATCCGGCGGATTGAGCCGGTCGGAAAGTTTTTCAAGCGTTTCCGTGCAGAATTCGTCCAGATCCGCCAGCGCTTCCAGCATTTCCGCAGGAAGGTCTTCCAGGTTCACCATCTGCGATTCCAGGTAACGCAAAATCTGGATGAGTCGCAATTTGATGCCCACCGTCTCGTTGCGGATATCGGACACCGGTTTCGGTTCCGGGCATTGCAGGTCCTCGCAGATCCCCTGCAACATTTTGCGCAGGTAGCGGTAGAAGGCCTTGTGCTGCCGCTCGTCATAGAAGCGATCGCGCTTGGCTCCGAAGAGCAGGTCGAACACGGCTTCAATATCGAAGTCGTCCGTCGCCATCATCGAAACCAGGATGGCCTTGAACTCGAGATCGTTGAACGCGAGGCCCATGTCTTCGAAAATTTCAGCTAGCGATCCCGTCCGCCCGCTCGGGGTTTGCTCCACCGCTTCCCAAACGTACGGATCAGGTCCCGCAGGATGGGCCGGTGCCATGTGAATGCCCCGCACCTCATCCCGCACCACGTGCATGCGGTTGAGGTTTTCCACCATCCCCGGCAGGGAGAACGCGGGGATCTCCACCCTCCTTTCGGCCAGGGTGAACAACGCATAGAGAAGCTGTTTGTCCAGCCGGTCGGGCCGCTGCCGTTTCCGCGTGAACAAATCCGACAGCACCCGTTCGAGAGCGATGTACAGTGAGCGCAGACGAATGCGGTCTTCCCTCCCTTTTTCAGCCGGGTACGGATGCAGGGAAAACACCCCGCCGCGGTAATCCTCCAAACGCGCCTGCATGGCATCGCCCGGTTTCAGGCCGTAGGCAGAGTAAAGCGGCCTCACGTCCCAAGCCGTGAGGGTGAGCATGCTTTTACCGGGGACGAACTGGTTGACCTTGATCTGGTCCGGAAAATGCCGCTCGTCACAATACTGAAAAAACGGAATCACGTCCTCGATGAAAAAAGTTTTGCGTTTTTTGGGAACTTCACGGCCTTCGGTATCGACAAACACCAGTTCCCCTTCCTCCAGCTCGCACGAAACAAAGGGAGCCAGCCGGTGACCCGGGACGAGGAGCCCCTTCTCCTGTTCTACCGTGCCGGGATTGATCACAAGCGGAATCCGTCCCAGCCGATTGAGAATGAGGCGGAACGGAAGGAAGTCGTTGTCGCCCACCTCGATCAGATAATCGTGGTCGTTGAGCTTGGCCTTGAGATGGTCCAGTGTGTCCGGTGCAATGCGCCGCCGCCAGCGTTCCTGGATGCGTGAAACATAATCTTCCAAAGTGAAGGGGGTCTGCGATTCGCGGATCAGATTTTCAGCAAGGGTTTGAAGCGTTAGTCTCTGAGACATGAAGTTTAAAGAATCCGGTTCGGTTATGGTTCCAGGAAAAACAAATTGAAACCGGATCGGCAGGAATGCTTCCCGTTGAGTCAAGGCAGGCTATGGTGGGCCGCTTGTGGGAATCTGCGACCCGATGTGCTGGACAAATGCTAGCACAATTTTTTTTCGGTGTGTACCCCTGTTTACTCAGGAAAGCAAACAAAAGAAAAGGGAAAGATACTGGAAGTTCGCCCTGCATCCGTCACCCGGTCGTTCTCCACTCAAGCGAAACGAACCGGGTGAGGCAATGAACATTTGCTTCGATCGTTTTTTCAGTGGTTGACGGATCAACGATAGGGCATCTGGTTGCCGGACAGTTGGGACTCGATGTCACGCTCGATCTGGTTTTCCTGGGTGACAAACTGTTCCAGTTCTTTTTCACTGTTGAACTCGAACGTACGCGGTTCCTTCTGTCCGCAGATTTCCTCGTCCTGCTCCACGATGACTTTGGTGCCTTCAATGGACTGGATGGAGAACTTCTTGCGGGTGCGCAGACGCGCGAAAATTTTCCGGTAATTGATTTCTATGTCGTGAGCGTGCTGTTCAGACATGACGCACTCCTTAATTTATAAAAAACGGTTGAAACCTGATTTCGTCTCTTTGAGTTGGGTCCCATTATAGAATTCCCCGGAACGGAGTTCAACCGGGTTGCGCACCGGACAGGGAAACGGACAAAGGGGAACACGGCGTCCGGGAAGGAGCCCGTTGCCTCGGACCCAGTCCGCTACTCGAATTTGCGCAGGACGAGGGCGGAGTTTTTCGAGCCGAAGGAGATGCAGTTGCTGATGGCGGTGCGAATGGGCGTTTCGCGGCTTTCGTTGGCGATGTAGTCCATGTCGCATTCCGGATCGGGGTTTTCCAGGTTGATGGTCGGCGTCAGTACTCCCTGCTTGAGCGACAGCGCCGTCACCGTGACCCCGAGCGCTCCCGAGGCTCCCTGGGGATGCCCGACCATCGACTTGGTGGAACTCACCGGGATCTGCATCGCATACCCGTTCAGCGCCTGCTTCACCGCATGGGTTTCAATTTTGTCATTGATGACGGTCGAGGTTCCGTGGAAATTGATGTAATCCACGTCCATGTCGCTCAGCCGTGCGTCCTTGAGTGCCAGTTTGAGTGCGCGCGTGGACTGTTTGCCATCCGGCATGATCGCCACGCGGTGATAGGCGTCGCAGGTGGTGCCGTAACCGATTATTTCCGCGTACACCTTGGCCCGACGTTTTAGCGCGTGCTCCAGTTCCTCCAGCACCAGCATCCAGCTGCCTTCCGCCAGCACGAAACCCTCGCGGTCCCGGTTGAAGGGGCGCGACCCTCTCGTCGGGTCCCCGTTGAAGTGAACGGGGTTGGCGCGCATGCGCTGGAAGCCGGTCATCATGGCCGGCGTCACGCAGGCTTCCACGCCGCCGGTCAGGAACCAGTCCTCCTGGCCGAAGCGGATGGCGTTGAAAGCGTAGCCCATGGCATCGGTCGAACTGGTGCACCCGTTGGAGATGACGTGGCTCCGCCCCTGCAAACCGAAACGCATCGACACCTCGCTGGACAACATGCCAACCAGCGAGTTTGAAATGGCGTAGGGGCTGATCTTGTGGCGGTTGTCGGAATAATAAAACGCGAACTGCTTTTCCGAGAAATCGAAACCGGAGCCACCCGTGCCAACCAGCACGCCCAGGCTTTCAAAATCCTCTTCCTCAAAATCCTTGAAGTTGATCCCCGCGTCATCGAACGCCTCCGTGGCCGCCGCCACGCAAAGAGGCACCGACCTCGGCAGTTTTTTGAGTTCGGCTTCGCCATAATACCGCCGCGGATCAAAGTCCGCCACCTCGCCGGCGATCATGCAGTCCAATCCCTCGGGATCAAAACTCCGGATGCGGTCGATACCGCTGACCCCATTGCAGGTATTCTGCCAGAAAATGTCTTTACCGATGCCGTTGGGGCTGACGACACCCAGGCCGGTGATCACCACGCGTCTTGGAAACATAACCTCAATTTTGGCAAACAGAAATTAGATGAGGGTGGGATTCTACCACACCCAAAGCTCCTATTATATACGGCTGAGTCTTGAACCGGGAGCAGACCTTACGCCAAGCACACTCGGAAATATTCTCACTTCCGGAATTTAGTGCTATGCTTTGCCGGAACGCAAGCCGTCCGTTTGCGGGATCCCCCTTAGGAGCACACCACTCTTGAAACACAATTTATCCATTCGCGAACAGACCGGACAGATGTTGATTTCCGGGTTTGAAGGCACCCGCGTCACACGCGAAACAGAGGACCTGATCGTCAACCGTCACATCGGCGGACTGATCCTGTTCGATCGCAATTACGAGAATCCCCAGCAATTGCACGCGTTAACGCGGGACCTGCAACAGGTGGCGGCCGCATCCTCCACAGGCCTGCCGCTGTTGGTTTCCGTCGACCAGGAAGGGGGCCGCGTGGCTCGCCTGAAAGCACCGTTCACGGAATTCCCCCCGGCGATCGGGCTGGACCGCATACGATCTGAAGACCTTGCCTATGAGTTCGGCCGGGCGCTCACCCGGGAACTTTTTGAAGTTGGCGTCAACATGGATTACGCCCCGGTGCTGGACGTGCACACCAATGCCGACAATCCGGTCATCGGCGACCGCGCGTTCAGCACGGATCCGCACTGGGCCGGAGTGCTGGCGGTGGCGTTCATGAATGGGTGCCGCGATTCCGGAGTTCTTCCCGTCGGCAAGCATTTTCCCGGCCACGGGGATACCCACCTCGATTCACACCACGATTTGCCGTGGGTGGAACGCAATGAAAGCGGGTTGAACCAGGTGGAGCTGGCTCCCTTCGTCCACGCTGTCCAGCATGGACTGGAAGCGATCATGACCGCCCACGTCATGTATCCTGCGTGGGACGAAACCCTTCCCGCCACGTTTTCCCCGCGCATCCTGCAGGAGGTCCTTCGCGGCCAGTTGGGTTTTGAGGGAGTGATCATCTCCGACGACCTGGAGATGAAGGCCGTGGACCAGCACTTTTCATTCGACACCTTCGCCGAACGCGGGGTGGAAGCCGGGCTGGACGTGTTTCTCATCTGCCACCACCCCGACAAGGTGGAGGCTCTTCAAGACCAGCTGATTCGGGGAGTGGAAAGCGGCCGCATCGACCCCTCCCGCATTGATAGCTCCGTCGAGCGGCTGCTTCGCATGAAGAAAAAACTGAAACCGGCTCCCGAACAGCCGCCGGAACCGGCGGGCTGGACCTCCTACCATCAGCCCATTGCGGACCGCCTGCGACAAGCGGCCGAGCCCTCCGTCTGAACACGGACTACAAAATCCCTCATTTATCATGCCATTGTATTCATTTACAGTCTTTGGCGACTTTTCGACCGGCTTGGTACTATTGATTCGATACAATTGTCATTAATGTCTAAAATTTTACTCTTCCGGGAAAAAAATTTTCATATCGATAAGCCTAATATGGAGTCCGTTTTCCTCTTTTCAAAAAGTTTGGAGAAAGGATTATTTTGCCATCCTCAGGCGCCGCCCCCCTCGTTCCGGATCAACCTAAAGTAAAAACATGAATATTGAGAGCCATAGAAAATAAGTTCAAAATCATAAACATAGTATTTATACTATTGATATAGTATATCTTAGTATACAAATATAAGATTTGGAAAACCGATATTTTTATCCATCGCCAACCATTCGGGATTCCAAATAATCATTCAAGCCACCCCTAATCTCCCGAAGTCCGGGGGGCTGAGCAGATATACGTTAACCCCCGACTTTCAATGTTTTGATTGACGAAAACGCTGGAATGACTAGAGTAGTTCCTAAGTTATCATTTTAAGCTGCATTTACGATTTGCTTAGGGGAAGCGAACCCAAAACTGCCAGGATTAAGGTAAAGTTTATTTTCAATGAGAATAAAAGTGGATTTATTCCATAATGACACTTGGATTCCATACATTCAGGCACCACTTCCTGTCTAACTAACTACCAAGTACACCCATATGCCGGAAAAAAAACATAAAGGAACCGCCAAACATCTGGGATCACGCCTGCGCCAGTGGCGAAAAACCATCCCGATGAAATCTTACGAGCTGGCCAAGCTCATCAAAATATCCCAAGGGTCGTTGTCGGATATTGAAAACGAAAAATCCCTTCCGTCTGCCGACACCATTGCCAAGTTGTACCAGTTTTCCAACCTCAATATAGTTTGGCTGCTGACCGGGAAAGGCCCCATGACCCGTGATGAAACCGGCTCTGCACAGGAGGAGGGAATGGTCAGCTCCATGCTGGAGCAGTATGGGGAGGATCAAAAACTGCGCGAGGTGATTGAGAAGGTGGTCCGCATATACAAAAAGGGGGGACTGGAAAAGCGGGCGCACCTGATCGGATTTGTCAACGGAGCCGACCCCGGGGAATGAGCCGCTGGCCCGGGGGGTCCACCCCAGGCAAAACCTTTTCAACTCAAGGTATTTCTTCGCCTTCCACCCGCACCTTCAACTGCCACACCGTTTCAAACTTCTCTCCCGCATTCAACCGTAAAGCTTGCAAATTCAAAAGGCAGGAGCCCTGGTAGGTGCGCTCAAAGCCTTCTTCCGACTGGGAGACGGTCTCGACCGGGTACCACCACCACCGGGCCGTCGATTGGCTTTCCAGCCATAAGGCAAATCCGAATGCCTCGTCACGCAGACCGAAACTCCCCACCTTTTCCAATTCACCTTCGCTGTTCATGCGCGGCCGTTCAGAGCCAAACCCGGGGGACACATAATAGCGGTCCGGTGCATCGCCGGCCAGCAGTGTGAAGTTGAACTCCTCGGCCCACAGCACCTTCAGAACCCGGTCTCCGGCGTTGGCGACCGTCACGGCAACCATCATTTCTCCCAAATCGGGTGAAAACACGTATCGCTTGTTCAGTTTCACCGGATGAGCCCCGGCGTCATCCATCACCCTTCCCTCACGCTGGAGTTCCAGCTCGAAGGAGGCATGCGTTCCGGTTTCTTTATTCCGAACCACCGCATACGGTTTCCCGACAAAATCTCCAAGTTCCCGGTAACGGCTGGATTTCATCGCCTCCAGGGTGGTATTGAGTGGAAGGAAGCGTTCCATGAACGAATACCGTTCCTGTGCATCGTAGAACAGGCGGTCCTTCAAGCCCGCTTCCTTCACCTTCACCCGGTCATGGATGGACGCGGGTTGGGCCGCTTCATCCCCGGCGTGAGTCGCTTGCGCCGTCTCCAGCCGCCGGTGATACGCTTCTTCCCGGCGCTTGAGCACGTTGCTGAGATTGAAACACAGCGGTCGGCAGTCCAGCTCAAACAACGCGCCGCCGCAGGCCGGAACAATGCCCGCGGTGAGGGCCCGGCTGGACACGATCACCTCTTCGTGCCCGTCATGGTTGTAATCGAGCACGTCCACATTCAGCCCACGATCGTTTCCATCCAGTAAATGGTCGGCGATGTTCTCCGCCGCAATGAGGTGGTTGTACAAGGCATGCCTCAAATAATTCAGGTACAGTCCGCCGAACAGGCCATGCCACTGAGCACAGTTGCACTGGCCCCGGTACAGTTCCCGCAACGCGCCGCTTTCCTTCTGCTGATCGGGGGTCAGGCGATGCACCTTCCGGCTCACGTAGAGCATTTTTTTGTGCATGAGGTTGCTCTCTTCGTATTTGGTGAGGAAGTTGTCCCACTGCCCGCCTCTTAAAAACGTGCGATAGCCGTCTTCATCCATCCCCCGCTCTTTCATTTGAGCCTTCAGGTCCTCGAAACGCGAGGCCGCCCGGTGCGGCAGAGCCCATTCCATCATTTCGTCATACGACGCCATAGGCAGGTACACCCGTCCCACCGGCGGCGTGCTCTGGATGTATTCGCCAAAGGTCACCGTCTCCAGCCAGTCGCGGTTCGCCTCCAGTGCTCCGAACAGGTTTTTCAAATACCCCTTTTCGTAAACCCACTCGTAGGTTTCCGGCCAGCCCCCGAATTTTTCCCCGTCGTCGGCGTAGGTGACGGCGTCGAAGCCGTTCTCATCGCGAAAACGCTTCAGGTGCTCGATGGTTTTCTCCGGCAGGTCGAAGGGAATGGAATAACGCAGGGTTTTGCTGATGGGAAACACCTTGAGCGCGTGGCCCTGGTTTTCGGTGATGTAATGACCGGAGATCTGGTCCGTCTCCAGACCGGCGTAATAAAAGTGCGTGTCGTCGAGCACCGTGTACTCGATGCCTGCCTGCGCAAGGAGGCTGGGAAGCGTCGGGGACCAGATGCGCTCGGCCAACCACAGTCCGCGCGGCGTCTGACCGAATTCGGTTTCGATGAATTCGTTCATCATGCGGATCTGGCCTATGGCGTCCTTTTCCGGCAGGCTCGACAAAATGGGTTCGTAGAATCCCCCGCTCATGATTTCCAGACGACCCGACTGCGCCATGCCTCGCAGGAGCTTGAAAAAATCCGGGCGGTGTTTTTGTATCCACTCGAGCAACGGCCCGGTGAAGTGCGCCGCGGTGCGCAGGTGCTCGAACGGCTCCAGCACGTCGAAATAGGGCCGGTAGCTTTTCTCGAACAACTCCTCGAACACGTGGTCGAAGTTGCCCACGGGCTGGTGGTTGTGCACGCCAAACAACAGTTTCAGCTTTTGCATGAAAATATCTTTTAAAAGTAAAAGCGAATGATGAAGAGATCAACCCACACAGCTTAATTCAAATCCCGGCGGGGAAACACGAAAAATCTGCTTGAGGATGGGTAAGGGAGGAGGCCGGAACGGCGCGGCCGAAATCAGGTTTCTTCTTCCAGCGTCAAGGGCGCGTCGTCGAACAGGCGCAGGGTGTAGAGGTGGTAGTACAAACCTTCCTTCTCCATGAGTTCGGTGTGAGTGCCGACCTCCACCACGCGGCCTTTTTCCAGAACCACGATCTTGTCGGCGTTGTGGACGGTGCTCAGCCGGTGCGCGATGATGAACGTCGTCCGGCCTTTCATCAGCTGCTCCAGCGCTTCGCTGATGAGGTGCTCCGACTGGGTGTCGAGCGACGAGGTCGCCTCGTCCAGCACGAGGATGCGCGGGTCTTTCAGCATGGCGCGGGCGATGGCTACGCGCTGGCGTTCACCGCCGGAAAGCTTCACGCCCTTTTCGCCGACAATGGTGTCGTATCCCTTTTCCAGATTCCGGATGAAAGCTTCCGCATTGGCGGTTTTGGCGGCGCGTTGCAGTTCCTCTTCCGTCGCGTCGAGTTTGCCGTACAGGATGTTCTCTCGCACCGTACCGCCGAACAGGTGTGTTTCCTGCGGCACCAGCGCCACCTGTTTCAGATACGCCGTGAGATCGAGTTCGCGCACGTCGTGCCCGTCCACACGGATGGCGCCCTGGTTGACATCGAAGAAGCGGTGCAGGAGCTGGATGAGGGTGGACTTGCCCGCGCCGCTCGGCCCCACCAGCGCCACGCGCTCGCCGGGGTGAATGCTCAGAGTCACGTCCTCGATCACCGGCCGCTCCGGCGAGTACCCGAAGGTGACGTGATCGAAATCGATCCGGCCCTCGATGCGGTCCAGCACCACCGGGTTTTCCGGTTGCTGGACAATCGGTTTCAGGTCCATGATCTCGTACACCCGGCGGATGGCGCCCAGCGCTTCCTGAATCTGCGTGTACAGGCGAACGAAAGTGCCTATGGGTCCGGCGATGATGATGGCGTAGAGGAAAAACGCCGCCAGTTCGCCCGGCGTGGTCGCGCCGAGCATCACCTGGCGCCCGCCGTACCACACCAGTGCCGTCGAAACCAGAAACGTGAGAAACAGGATGAACGGACCGAAGGCCGCCGAAATTTTCACTTTCTTCACTTCGGCGTCGAAAGCGTCCTCGATGCCCTCCTCAAACCGTTTCTGCTCGTACGGTTCGCGCGTGTAGGACTTGACCACCTTGATGGACGACACCATCTCCTCGAGCACCACCGTCGCGTTGGCCAGCCGGTCCTGCACCTGCGCCGAAAGGTCCTTGAGCCGCTTGCCAAACACCCGCGCAAACAGCATGAGTGGCGGCAAAATGAGGAGGATGAGTCCGGTCAGCTTCCAGTTCAGGTAAATGATGATGGCGAGTCCGCCGAGCAGGGTGATGGTCTGCCGGAACACGGCGACCGGAATGGTGACGAGCGCTTTCTGGATGACGGTGATGTCGTTGCCCATGCGAGACAGGATTTCACCCACCCGCCGGGAATGAAAAAACGACAGTGACAGCTTCTGGATGTGCCCGAAAAACTCCATGCGGAAGTCGGCGGTAATGCGGTTGCCGACAAAACCCAGGATATAGTTGGTGGTCACGCCAAATACCATCTGGAACGTGATGATGACGACGAGGTCGAACGTCAGGCTGTTGAGCGCCTCCACATTGTTCTGCACCACCACGGCATTGATCATGTTGCGCACGATGAGCGGCAGGATCAGGGTGATGACCGACGTCAGGGCCAGGCACAAAAAGGCCAGAACGATGTTTTTCGTGTAGGGCCTGGCATAATGCAGGATTTTGGAAAATTCTTTCATGAACCGGATATCACCCAGAAAATGAGGGGGCTCCCCCGTTGGCTCTCTTTTTAACAGGTTGTCGTTTGAAATCGCTCATCATACCGTCAAAGGCGCCCTCAATTCAACAAATCCCTGACTGGAGATTCAATAAAAATCACCCTGAAATCAATGGCTTTCATGGTGCTCCCGGCCCTGTTTCGGAATCCCGCATTTTTTTTAAAAAAAATCAGGAACACCCCTCAAGTCGGGTCCTGTTCCTGCCGTAGAGATGTACGGAACCAATGTATGGCCCTCAAAAAGGAGCCTTCATTGAGGTTCCAAATCACCATTTTAGAGCGAATTGAAATGTGAGGTGATGCAACATGGCAGCAGAAGTCAACCCAACTGCGATTTCCAACCTGGTACCGGTCAAACCGGCCCCTCAGTCTGTGGCAACCCGTCCTGCAGGGACGGTGCAGGCGTCCCAGGCTGCGAACCAGGTGGCATCCGGCAAACAGAATGCCAGGGTCGACACCGTATCGCTTTCCACGCGCGGCTTGCGCGCCTCCGGTTCCAACCGGACCGGATCGGAATCGGGAAACCCGTTTGCGCCGACCAAAGCGGTGCGCGATGTCACGGAAGACCACCGGCTGGTGGTCAAGTTCGTGGACCCGGAAAGCAATGAAGTGGTCCGCCAGGTTCCCTCGGAAGATCACCTTCGCCTGAAACAGGCGATGAGCGAGATCATCGAGGAACAGCGCGAGGATGGGTGATTTGCACGTCATCCAGACAATGGCAATCAGGCTGTCCTCAACAGGGGGGACTTTTACGCCCATCGCACAGCCAGAATAAATACCAACCGGCCCGGACACCGGTTTGTGGAGGGGATCGCTACCCGGCGACCGCTTCCATGAACCGGTTTTTTATTTCTTCTGGAGTGTGTGTCACCCGGCCCGTTCCGGGATCGAATCCCGGCTCCACCTTCACCAGCAGGAACGTGGGGCCTTCGGCGGCGTGCAGTTTTTCGTAGGCGGGTTTCAACTCTTCCTTTTTCGTCACGCGCAGGACCTGCGTGTAACCGGAACTCTTCGCCACTTCTTCCAACCGGATCACATTGGAAAGGGACCGCTGTTTGCCGGTGGACTCGTACACCTCGTTGTCGATGCAGATGTGCAGGAGGTTTTTCGGCTGGGCGGCGGCGATCATCGCCAGCGTCCCCATCGCCATCAGTACGTTGCCGTCGCCGTCAAGGATGATCGTTTTTCGGTCGGGCCGCGCCATGGCCACACCCAGGCCGATGGAGGACGCCAGGCCCATCGACCCGATCATGTAAAAGTTTCCTTTGCGGTCGTCCACGTTGAAAAACTCGCGGCTGATGTAGCCGTTGGCGCACACCACCGGTTCGTCTTTCAGCAGGGGCGCCAGTTCCCTGTAAACCTCAATGCCTTTCATCGAACATGCCTTTCTTGACCAGCAGGGTGTAGGGCAGGTGTTTGGCCCAGGCGTCTTCCGCCTGCGTCAGCAGGGCATCGACGTTGTCCTCGCCAATGACGTCGAACTCCATGCCCGCGGTCTCCAGAAGTTTTTCGTTCACGTCGCCCATAATGATGTGCTCCGGCGCGTCCTTGCCACCGCACCCGCGCCAGCTCATGATCACCAGCACCGGCAGGTTGTAGATGAGGTTGAGCGAGGTGAAGGCGTTCAGGCTGTAACCGAGGCCGGAGTTCTGCATGAGCAGCACCGGTTTTTTGCCGGCCATGAACGCACCCGCGCACAGGCCCACCGCCGCATCCTCCCGCACCGACGGAAAATACGATACGTCTTCGCGCGCTTCCAGGGCGGAGATGAGACCGGACAATAATGAGCACGGCACTCCGGTGAAGAAGTCGTAGCCGCGCTCTCTTAATTTTTCAATAAAGGAATCGGATGCCAGCATGTTGGGTGTGTGCGAAGGGTGATGGGGTGTGAAGAGGCGATCGTCAAGCGGGAGCAGCGGCTCACCAGTTCTCGATCTTGCGCTCGCCTCCGTAGGTCATCTGCAGTTCGTGAATCTTCTTGATGTACTCGAGCACTCCGTCGCGGCCGCGGAAGGTGACGCCCAGATCGCGCGCCGCCTGGTTGGACATGGGCACGCCGTTCTCACCCATGGTGCCCTCGACCTCGCCAAACGAGTCGATGGTTTCCGCGATCATCTTTGCCAGCTCCATGTTGTGGATGTGATCGTCCACGAGGTGGTACACCTTGCCTGCGCAGTCCTTGTTGCCCAGGCTGTTGACGATGCCCTGGATCACGGAATCGACGGACACGTACTTGGTGCTTCCCTTCACGTCCACGTTGTAATTGGTAGCGAGAAAATCGACGGTGTTGAACCACTCGGACTTCTGAATCTCCGGTCGCACGCCGTAAACGAGCACCGGGCGGAAGATGGTGACGTCGAAATAACGGCTCTTCTGGAAGAAAAAGCAGAACGATTCGATCGCTGACTTGATGGACCCGTAAAGCGTTCCGGGTTGTACGGGATGCGTTTCGTCCAGCGGGCGTTCTTCATTGACCGTGGGAAGGACCTGGCCAAACACGTTGCACGCACTTATAAAGATGAACTGCTTCACCTTGGCGCGGCGCGCCGCTTCCAGCAGGTCAAACGATCCGCTGACATTCACATTCACCAGTTGATCGGCGGTCTGCACCGGACCGGGGAAATGCGCAAGATGAATGACCACGTCGCGGCCTTCCACCAGTTTGTTCAGGGATTCCTTGTCCTCCAGCCCGCCGATGACGTAATCCACTTCTTCAAACGGCTTGAGGTGCTCCACCACACTGCCTTCGCGGATGAGGGCACGCACGTCGAAATTGGCCGGACCGAGTTTCGGGTCTTCCTCGGCGGACTTTTTGCCGTGGAGTTTGTTGATCAGGTGGGACCCGACCATGCCGGTGATACCGGTCATTGCGATTTTCATGAAAAAACCTCCGAGCCTTTCCTTAATCGGCGGGCTCCGCCGGGTTGCCATTTCTTTTGGGGGATCGCCCTTGAATGAATACAGCCAAAGCTGCGGGACGACACAACCTCTTCAGGATGGACCAATTATGGTGGCGCCCATTTTTGAAGTCAACCCGATTCTGGAAACCACCCAACCACGGAAAAATCAGGGTTTCGGGTCCTTGATGGCCGCCTGCGCCGCGGCCAGAAGCGCCGTCGGCACGCGGAACGGGGAGCAGCTGACGTAATCCAGCTTGAGACTGTTGAAGAACTCGATGGATTTCGGATCGCCGCCGTGTTCGCCGCAGATGCCGAGATGGATTTTCTTGTTCGCCGCCCGGCCTTTCTCCGCCCCAATGCGCACGAACTCGCCCACGCCGCTCACGTCCACGCTGACGAACGGGTCGCGGTCCAGCACGCCCATCTCGATGTATTCCGGCAGGAACATGCCGGAGTCGTCGCGGCTGAGGCCGAACGTGGTCTGCGTCAGGTCGTTGGTGCCAAAGGAGAAAAAGTCCGCTTCGGCGGCGATCTCATCTGCGGTGATGGCGGCCCGGGGCAGTTCGATCATCGTACCTACCTTGTAATCGAGCTTCACTTTCGCCTTTTTGATGATGTCCTGCGCCACTTCGTCCAACTGGGAACGGACCTGACGCAATTCCTCGACATGGCCGACCAGCGGGATCATGATCTCCGGGTACACCTTGGTTCCCTTTTTCACCAGCTTGCAGGCGGCTTCGATGATGGCGCTGACCTGCATCTTATAAATTTCCGGAAACATCAAACCCAGCCGGCAACCGCGCAGGCCCAGCATGGGATTGGCTTCCTTTAGGGAGTGGATTTTCTTGGTCAACGCCGAGGGGGAGACCTTCATCTGTTTGGCGAGGGCCTTGATTTCCTTCGGGTCGGCAGGCAGGAATTCGTGAAGCGGGGGATCGAGCAGGCGGATGGTCACCGGCAGCCCTTCCATCGCCTTGAAGATCTGCGTGAAATCGCTCCGCTGAATGGGCAGGAGTTTCTTCAGCGCCTCTTCCCGCGTCTTTTCCTTGTCGGCGACGATCATCTTGCGCACAAGGAGGATGCGGTCTTCGTCGAAAAACATGTGTTCGGTGCGGCACAGCCCGATACCCTGCGCGCCGAACTCCCGTGCCACCAGCGCGTCGTGCGGAGTGTCCGCGTTGGCGCGCACGCTCAGGTTTCGCACCTTGTCCACCCAGCTCATGAGTTGCTTGAAATACCCGGTGATGCGCGGTTGCACCAGTTTCACCGAGCCCAGCATGACGCGTCCGTCGGCCCCATCCAGGGTGACGGCGTCGAGTTCCTTGATCTCCGTACCGTTAAGCCACGCTTTCTTTTTGCGCGTATCGACGCTGAGTTCGCCGAGACCCGACACGCAGGGCTTGCCCATGGCGCGGGCCACCACCGCCGCGTGGGAAGTCATGCCGCCCTTCGCCGTGAGGATGCCCTGCGCCACACTCATTCCGTGAATGTCTTCCGGAGAGGTTTCGGTACGCACGAGGATGACACGCTCTTTCTTGCGCGCCAACTCCGCCGCCGCATCCGGCGAAAACACCACCTTGCCGGTGGCCGCGCCGGGAGACGCCCCCAATCCCTTGCCCAGCACCTTGACCTTGCTTTTCGGGTCGATCATGGGATGGAATATCTGGTCCACCTGTTCCGCGGGAACGCGCAGCAGCGCCTCCTGCTTGCTGATCAATCCTTCGTTCACCATGTCCACGGCGATGCGGATCGCCGCCGCCGCGGTGCGTTTGCCCGCGCGCGTCTGGAGCATGTAGAGCCGGTTGTCCTCGATGGTGAACTCGATGTCCTGCATGTCCTTGTAGTGGTTTTCCAGGGTCTGGTACACCTCAAGGAGCTCATCGTAACTGGCGGGCATGTCTTCTTTCAGCTTGGCGATGGGTTGCGGCGTGCGGATGCCCGCCACCACGTCCTCGCCCTGCGCGTTGATCATGTACTCGCCATAAAACTTTTTCTCGCCGGTGGCGGGATTGCGCGTGAACGCCACGCCGGTGGCGGAGGTCGGGCCCATGTTGCCGAACACCATCGACTGCACGTTCACCGCCGTACCCCAGTCTTCGGGAATGTGGTTCAGCCGCCGGTAATGGATGGCGCGCGGAATGTTCCACGAGTTGAACACGGCCTCAATGGCCATCCGCAACTGCTCGACCGGGTCCTCCGGAAACGCATGCCCCACCTTCTTCTTCACCAGTGCCTTGAAATCCTTGATGACGCCCTTGAGGTCGTCCACCAGCAGTTCGGTGTCGAACTCCACCTTGCGCTTCTCTTTTTTGCGCTCGAGGATGGTTTCGAAATGTTCGCCGTCGATGCCCAGCACCACGTTGCCGAACATGGCGATGAAGCGGCGGTAACAGTCGTGGGCGAACCAGTTGTTGCTGGTCTTCTTGGCCAGCGCCTTCATTGTGTCCTCGTTGAGGCCGAGGTTGAGGACGGTGTCCATCATGCCCGGCATGGACACGCGCGCACCGGAACGCACCGACAGCAAAAGCGGATCCTTCTTGCCGCCGAACGTCTTGCCCATGGCCTTCTCAAGGCTTTTGAGGTTTTTTATGATTTCGTCCCACAGGGACGGGGGCAGGGTCTTGTCTTTTTTGAAATAGTAGTTGCAGGCTTCGGTGGTGATGGTGAAGCCGGGCGGCACGTTGATGCCGAGGGAAGCCATTTCCGCCAGGTTGGCGCCTTTGCCTCCGAGCAACTCGCGCATTTCTGCTTTGCCTTCGGTCTGGTCGGCTCCGAAAAAATAAACGTACTTGGAATTGGGACTCATTTGTATGAACACCCCGGTCAGGGGGTGTAAGGAATTGACTCCTATAAGGTTAATCGGAAAAACGGGCCTCAGGTTAGCGAACCCGCTTTTTCATTTCAACTTTTTTTGACTACGATCTTCGAAAAATCCGCCAGTTGCGAAAACAGCGCGGAGATGGATTTCAGCAACGCCATGCGGTTTTGCCGCAGCTTCGGGTCCTCGACGTTCACCATGACGTGGTCGAAAAACCGGTCCACCGCCGGCTTGATTTCCACGATCTTCGCCAGCGCCGACGAATAATCGCGGATATTGAGGCAGCTTTCAACCACCGGGCGCAGTTCCACGAATTTTTCGTTGAGCGCGCGCTCGGGTTCTTCTTTCAGGTAATCCGGATTCACCTCATCCGGAACCTGGCCATCGATGATGCTCGCGACCCGCCGGAAAGCGATGGCCAATGCCTCGAAATACGGCTGTTTTTTCAGGTCGGAAAGGGCGATCGCCTTCTCTTTGATGTCCTTGAACGAATCGACCCGCGTGCTCAGTACGGCATCGATGACGTCGTATTCGAACCCCTCCTGCGTGAGCAACGTTTTCAACCGTTGCGAGAACAACTCGAGGCAATGATAGCGGATTTTGTCCGGCTCGAGTTTGGCTTTGTCACCCAGAATGGAAATACCCTGGTCGATCAGCCACTCGAGGCTGGTCTGCAAATCGTAATGAATCAGGATCTGGATGATGCCCAGCGCGTTGCGGCGAAGCGCGTACGGGTCCTCGGAACCGGAGGGGATGAGCCCGACGCCGATGCAGCCGACGATGGTGTCCAGCTTGTCGGCGATGGCCACCAGCGCGCCGGTCAGGGTGGAGGGCACGCTGTCGCCGGCGAACGCGGGCTTGTAATGTTCCTTCACCGCCGTCGCCACGTCTGCAACCTCGCCGGAATGGAGCGCGTAGTACCCGCCCATCACGCCCTGCAACTCCGGGAATTCGTACACCATCTGCGTCACCAGATCCGCCTTGCACAACATCGCCGCGCGCTGGGTGGCCTTGCCATCAACGGGGAGAATCTGTCCCGGCTGGATCTCACCGGTGAGCGCGGTGACGAGGGCCTGGATGCGTTCGGTGCGTTCGTACACGGTGCCGAGGTCCTTCTGAAACACCACGCCCTTGAGTTCCTCGACGAACTCTTCCAGTTTGCGCTTGCGGTCCTCGTCGTAAAAGAACCGTGCGTCGTCGAGCCGCGCGCGCAGAACCCGCTGGTTGCCCTGCCGGATCAACGTGCCGTCCTGTGTCTTCATGTTGCTGACGGCGAGGAAGTACGGCAGAAGATCGCCGCCTTTCCACACGGGAAAGTATTTCTGGTGGTGCTTCATGGTGATGACAAGCAGTTCCTTCGGCAACTCGAGATAACGCGCGTCGAACTCGCCGCGCAGAGTCACCGGGTACTCGACGAGGTGCGTCACCGTGTCGAGCAGTTCGGTGTCTTCCTGTATCGTGCCGCCGACTTCCGAGGCCAGTTGGTTGAGCTGTTCGCGGATGCGTTGCAGGCGCGCCGTGGGATCGACCACCAGGCAATGCGCCTCCGCCTGCTTGCGGTAATCATCGAAACTTTTGACGGGGAAGGCGTCGGGACGCAGGAAGCGGTGACCGTACGACGTGTTGCCTGCGGCGATGCCGCCGAACTCGAATTGGAGCGGCTGACCGTCGAACAACGCGGCGATCCAGTGCACCGGGCGGGCGAACGCCAGTTTGCCGTCGGCCCAGCGCATTTTTTTGGGAAACGGAATCGAGCCGAACAGCTCCGGCAGGTAGGCGTTCAGGATGTCCGGCGTCGGCTGGCCCTTCTTCTCGACCCGGGCGCAGAGCACGTCGCCTTTCGGCGTGGACTCGGTGGTCACTTCCGAAAGCTCCACCCCCTTGCCCTTGGCGAAGCCGATGGCCGCCTTGGTCGGGTTGCCATCCTTGTCGTAAGCGATGTTGACGCTGGGGCCAAGGTGCGTCTCGACCACGTCCTCCTGCCTGTCGGCGACGTCCGGCACGCACACGGCGAGGCGGCGCGGCGTGCCCATCCACACCGGTTTTCCGGCGTGCAGGCGGTGCTTCTCCAGGTAATCGGAAAGCTGTCCCGACAGGTGCTTGAGCGCGGGCTCGATGTAGCCGGCGGGGATTTCCTCCGTTCCGATTTCGAAAAACAACTCGGGCATGACCTTAACTTTCAAGGAAGTGGATCGGGTGAGCGTCGCCGCACATTAAACCGCCAATCCCTTACAAAGTCAACGGCAGGCAACGCCTGCAAGTAGATGGCTAATACTCGGTGGGCGAACGATGGTCAGCGGGCGCCCCGCTGGGAGCCGGAGCCAACCGGCTAATACCCAGTGGGCGAACGATGGTATGTGGGCGCATTCCCTAAAACCAAAAGGGGACCCACAGAGGGACACCGAAGAACACAGATGGGGTAAAAACTTTCATATTATTGTATGATATATGGTTTCACAGTACCTTTGATGCTTGGAAAAAAAAGAAGGTTTTCATGAAACGGTATGACGTCATAGTGATCGGTGCGGGGCATGCGGGGTGCGAAGCGGCATTGGCCGCGGCGCGGATGGGGTGTTCCACCCTGCTCCTCACGCTCAACCTGGACAACATCGCCCTCATGCCGTGCAACCCCGCCGTCGGCGGCGTCGGCAAGGGCCACATGGTGCGCGAGATCGACGCACTCGGTGGCGAGATGGCGAAGGTGATCGACGCCACCGGCATCCAGTTCCGCATGCTCAACGCGTCGAAAGGCCCCGCCGTGCAGGGCAACCGCGCGCAGGCGGACAAGCACGCCTACAAAGCCGAGATGCGCCGCGTGCTGGAAGCGCAACCGAACCTCGACATCGTGATGGAAGAAGCCGAGGAACTGCTGGTGCACAACCACGTCATCCAGGGACTCCGCACCGCCGGGGGCAACGAGTATTATGCAACCGCCGTGATCATCACCACCGGCACGTTTCTGAAAGGCCGCATCCACATCGGCCTCGAGAATCACGCCGCCGGGCGCATGGGCGAGCAACCGTCGAACAAGCTCTCCGACTCCTTTTTCGCCTGCGGCTTCGAGGTGGGACGGCTGAAAACCGGCACGCCGCCGCGCATCAAGGCGGGCACCATCGACTTCTCCGTCTGCGAGGTGCAGGACGGCGACCCCGACCCGCAACCGTTTTCGTTTTCCACGGAATCCGTCGATCACCGGCCGCAGGTGCCGTGCCACATCACCTATACGAACGACCGCACGGCGGAAGTCATCCGCGCCAACATGGACCAGTCGCCGCTCTACAGCGGCGTCATCGAGGGCATCGGCCCGCGCTACTGTCCGTCGATCGAAGACAAACTCGTCAAATTTCCCGACAAACTGTCGCACCACATCTTTCTGGAGCCGGAGGGACTGGACACCGACTGGGTGTACCCGAACGGCATCTCCACCTGCCTGCCGCAGGAGATTCAGCAGGAGTTCGTGCGCACCATCCCGGGGCTGGAGCGGGCGGAACTGGTGCGGCCGGGCTACGCGGTGGAATATGATTTCATCCCGCCGACGCAACTCAAACCCACGCTCGAGACCAAGCGCGTGTCCGGCCTGTTTCACGCCGGGCAGTTGAACGGCACCTCGGGTTATGAGGAAGCGGCGGCGCAGGGCCTGATGGCGGGCATCAACGCCGCGCTGAAAGTCCAAGGCAAACCGCCGTTCGTGCTGACGCGCATGGACGCCTACATCGGCGTGCTGATCGACGACCTCGTCACCAAAGGCACGCTGGAGCCGTACCGCATGTTCACCTCGCGCGCCGAGTATCGGCTCCTGCTCCGCCAGGACAACGCCGATCAACGCCTGATGGCGAAGGGGCATGCACTGGGACTGGTCTCCGGCGACACCCATGCCGGGTGCGTCGAGCGCCACCGCCGGGTGGCGGCAGAGATCGACCGCCTGCGCACAACCACCGTGGTGCCGGACAAGCTGACCAAACCGAAGCTCGCCCGATTGGGCATTGGCAATCTCAAGGGGCCGACGCCGTTGAGCGGACTCCTCACCCGGCCGGAGGTGACGCACGCGCAGTTGATGGAGGTGTTCGGCGACGGCGCGGACGCGGTGCCGGAGGCGGTGGCCAAGCAGGTGGAGATCGAGGTCAAGTACGAGGCGTTCATCCAGCGGCAGAACCACCTCGTCGAAAAACAGAAGAAGCTCGAAAACTACGTCATCCCGAACGACCTCGCGTACGAAGACATCGCCGGGTTGTCGCGCGAGGAAGTGCAGAAGCTGGAGAGCATCCGTCCGGCGACGCTCGGCCAGGCGTCGCGCATCTCAGGCGTCACGCCCTCGGCGGTGAGCCTGCTGATGCTCATGCTGGAGCGGCGCTCGCGCGGCCTTACCGGCTCCGCCGAAACCACCAACGCCCCGCCGCGTAACGATTCCCCCACATGCAACCGCCGCATACCGATTCGGTTCAATGGATCCTGGAAGTCGAGCCGAAGGACATCGCCTACATCGTCGGCACCTTCGAAGCCTATGACGGCCTCGCCGTGGTGCGCACGCTCGATCCCAAGCGCGGCCACATCGAGCTCATGATCACACCGGATTTCGAAAGTGATGTCGCAAGCGTGGTGG
Source organism: Nitrospina gracilis 3/211 (assembly GCF_000341545.2). Lineage (NCBI taxonomy): Bacteria > Pseudomonadati > Nitrospinota > Nitrospinia > Nitrospinales > Nitrospinaceae > Nitrospina > Nitrospina gracilis. The sequence goes on along the minus strand of NZ_HG422173.1, from coordinate 911,578 downwards.
AAGCCCTTTCCAGAGAAATCCCCGTACAGATCCTGTCGCGCTGACCGGGTTGCACCCGGAAGCGAATGGCTACTGCCCAGTGAGCGAACGAGGGTCCGTGGGCGCGGACTGCGTCCGGGGCAAATGGCTAATCCCCGATAGTCCCGGCGATGGTCCGTGGGCGCGGACTGCGTCCGGGGCAAATGGCTAATCCCCGATAGTCCCGGCGATGGTCCGTGGGCGCGGACTGCGTCCGGAGTAGGAAAACATTCTCCCTTTTCATCCACTCCGGATTTGAAGATAATGCCCTCAACAACGGGGGGCTTTTTTGGAGAAACCGACCCGCAAAATCATTCCGCCTTTGATGGGCATGACGGCGCTGGGCCTCGGCCTGTATTTCCTGGCGCGTCTTTACCTCGACGACTTTCCCCGCAACATCAATGTCTACTGGGATTACTTCTGGCTGAACTGGCAGGTCATGCTGGTCGCATCCTGCTGGATATCCGCATACGGCCTGCTCCGTCCCCGGCTCTGGGGCTGGTTCTTCGCGCAATTGACGCTGGTGGTTTTCTATTTCGGCTACGTGTACCTGAAGATGGTGTTCCTGGGCGTGCGTGGGATGGGATGGTTCTATCTTTTTCATTTTGCCATCTTCGCCGCCGCCATCGCGTTTCTTCAGCATCCCTCCATTTACTCCCGCTTCATCGATGAGACGGTGAAGCTCAAACGACCGCGGCGCCATTTGAAGAACGTCGGACTGACTATCCTGTTCGTGGGACTGGTGCCCATGGTCACGGGATTCGTGGTGGCACTGAACTTTCCGAAAATGAAAACTTCCCCGGTGGCAGGAATGCGCACGCCTTTGAACGCCACACCCTTCCTCCTGCCGATGGGATATCGCATCCTTCTCCCCGAAGGCACGCGGATGGTCGATGTATTTCACGTCCGCATGGATTCTGAAACTTTCCGCACGCAAAGGCGGAACATTTTGAAGCAGGGGCTCATTCATTACGACTTCATCCTGCGCGCGATGGCGTTGCAGACCCCGGACGGGACGCGGGTTTTTCTGCAAGACAGGACTTTTGTCCAGAGCCTGCTGGGCTCCCTGTCCGCGGCATCGTACTTCCATCATCTCAACTACAAAGCGACCGAACTGGAGCTCGTTCGCAAATGGCATGAGGAACGCATGGGCCTGCTGTTCGTTATGGAACGCGGGCTTGAGCTGGACTTCCAGTTCCACCTTCGCTCGAATAAAAAAGCCCGGCATATTCCGGGCGACCAGCTGGACCTGCTCACCGAATCGTACGTGGTTGAGAAAGAGGAGAAAAGAAGACGGGTCCAGTTGTTTCACGTGTACCGGCAGGGCCTGACAGCGGGAGGAGGCATGTTCACCGGACCGGTTAGGAACTCATTCAACGACCTCCTGGGGTCGATCTCCATCACCGGGACCAGGCACCCCACGGCGGAAGAATATTTCCGCAAGGGGGCGGATGCATTGCTGGCAAACCGGGTGGCCGAGGCGGGGCTCGCCCTGGGATCGGCCCTGTTCCTGTTTGATGCCGATCCGCGCTACCACACCCTGTTCGCGCACTACCAGCTTTCTTGGCCCGGGGGCGTCACGCAGGAGACATTCGACCGTGCCGTGCTGCACCTGCAGCAGGCGCTGAATCTGGACCCGGATTTCGAGCCCGCCTGGCAGTTGGCGGAGAGCCTGGGTTTGCGCGTGCGAGCGGACTGAAATCCGGTCTTTTCGGTTCAGTAACTGACGAGGGAATAGACGGGCAGGTTTTTCATTTTGTCGCGGCCGCCCAGAAACGACAGCTCCATCAGGAACGTCACTTCCACCAGCTCGCACTTGAAATTGTCCATCAACAACTCCAGCACCGCCTCCATGGTGCCGCCGGTGGCGAGCACGTCGTCGATCACCAGCACCTTGTTGCCCGGGTCGATGGCATCCTGGTGCACCTCGAGGGTGTCGGTACCGTATTCCAGGTCGTAGGTTTTGCTGAACGTCTTGTATGGAAGCTCGCGGGGTTTGCGAATCATCACGCATCCCGCACCGATGGCGTAGGCCACGGCGGCGGCGAACACGAAGCCGCGCGCCTCCACGCCGACCACAGTGTCGATCCCGTGGTTGGCATACCGCTCCTTCCACATTTCGATAACGCGGTTGAAGGTGTCGGAGTGGTTGAGAAGGGGCGAGATGTCCTTGAAGACGATCCCTTCCTTGGGAAAGTCCGGGATGTCGCGGATGTATTCCTTGATTTCCTTCATGCCGTGGTGTCTCCTCTCGTTCAACAGGCGATGTGGTTTTGGGCGGGTGTCACTCGAATGCCGCAGGATTGTAGCCCATTCAGGGAAGATATAACAGGGGGTCTTTCGGGTGCGTGTCGTTACGCACTTCAAAATGCAAATGCGGCCCGGATGCGCGGCCGGTGGCGCCGACCTTGGCGATGATTTGCCCCTTCGTCACCTTCTGTCCCTTCTTCACCAGGTTCTCGGAGTTGTGCGCGTACACCGTGGTGAGATGGTTCGGGTGCTTGATGATCACCATGCGTCCGTATCCCGTCGGTCCCCAACCGGAAAACTTGACCAGCCCGTCGGCAGCGGCGAACACCGGCGTGCCGGTACTCGCACCGATGTCGAGGCCTTCATGGGTGCTGCGTCCACGCGGACCGAACCGCGAGGTGATGACACCGTTCACCGGCCAGATGAGGTACTTGGAAAATGCCTTGCGCGCCACGCGCTTGTCGGTGGGTTTGCGTTTGCGTGAGGCCGTGCGCTGTTTTCGCTGGGATTTTTTTTTGGCGTATCCCACCGTCGGCGGGACGTGCTTCACACGATCCACTCCTGGAATCCAAAGGTGCCTGCCAGCGCGCAACTGGGTGGGGTTCTCCAGCCCGTTGACACGCATGAGCACCCGCACCTTCACCCCGTAGGCCTGCGAGATGGAATACAGCGTCTGCCCCTTGGACACGGTGTGGTACACGCCCTGCGGCGCCGGATAGCGCCAGGCATCCAGCACACTGCAACTGGTCAGAAACAACACGGCGGCCAGAAGGGCCGCCCATTTCAATAAACGGATTGGGGCCATCACGCAGGCTGACTTTATAAGTGATTGAAAACACTAAAATTATACCATCAGCCTTTAAGGAGTCAAGGCGCTTTCCCCGCTTTACAAGCCGTTCGATATTCTGTATATATGAGAAACAGGCATTGACCTGATTCCTCAAACCCTCTGTCCGGCCGGGTTCCCGGTTTTTCCGTATCGTGTCTCACCGTTTTTTCCTGTTTTTCGCTGTATTCGCCCTGATGTGGCTCCCCTTGTCCGCCTGCGATTCCGGTCCGCGCGCCAAGGACCCGGATCCATTCCACATGCCCACCATGTACGACGTGGGTAAAAAGCCGGCGATGATCATCGCCCACGACATGAACAGCGACGATTTTCCCGACATCCTGGTGGCCAATTCGCAGGACAACAACATCATGTTTTTTGAAGGACGCGGCGACGGTACCTTCAAGGACCCGTTCACCATGGACACCGGGCGCGAACCGATGGCGCTGGCGGCGGAGGATTTCAACGGCGACGGCATCGCCGACATCGCGGTGTGCAACTACGGCGACGGCAACATACAGGTTTTCCTCGGCCAGAAGGACGGCGTGTTCAAAAACGCGGGCACGGTGAAAGCGGGAAAACTTCCGATCAACATCGCCACCGGCGATTTCAACAACGACCGCAAGATCGATCTGGTGGTCTCGCTCCGTTTTGACAAACTGATCATCTTTCTCGGCAACGGGGACGGCACGTTCAAACTGGCAGAAGCCTACAAGGCGCACAGCCTGCCGGTGCGCGTGGTGGTGAGCGATTACGACAACGACGGCAACCAGGACCTCGCCGTCGCGTTCAACGGGGTGAAGGCCGATTACATCCGCATCTTCTTCGGCAACGGCAACGGCACCTTCCTGCCGCCGAAAACCATACGCGGAGGTCACCAGGCCACGTACATCGAGCAGGCGGACATGAACCGCGACGGCAACATGGACCTCATCGTGTCCAGTCCCACCACCGACAGCCTGACCTTGTTTTTAGGCGACGGCAAAGGCGGGTTCCGTCCGACCGAAGAGTTCGCGGCGGAGAAGGGCCCGCGCCACATCATCCCCGGCGAATTTTCCGGCGACGGCGTGCCGGATCTTCTGATCCTCAACGAACGTGACAACTCGGTGAGCCTTCTGCAGGGACGCGGCGACGGCACCTTCATCTATCCCCACTTCAACTATCCAGTCGGTCGCCATCCGTGGGCCATTGCCGGAAGCGACTTCAATAAGGACGGCATGAAAGACGTCGCCATCATCCTTTACGACAACTCCATACTGGAAATCCTGATGCGCAAAATCCCCGCGCGCAACATTCAGTCCTGACCGGGCACAGCCCGGTTAGACATAGCCCGGTCGGAGAAGCTCCGTTTGGGCAAGGACCGTTCCACACGTCCCGACCCCTCCTCAACCCGCTTCAATAATTGTTTTCGGACTCCGGTTCTTCCGGCGAAGGCGGGGTTTGTGTGTCCGGTATGGCGTAGGCACCGTCCAGCCACTTACCCAGGTCGGCCAGCCGGCAACGCTCGGAACAGAACGGAAAAAACGCATTGCCCTCCTTCTCCGTTCTCTTTTTGCAGATGGGGCATTTCAGGAATGAAGCACTCACGGCACATCGGTCCATGACAAGGTTCAGGGTGGTGTGGTTCCACTCCCAAGTGTGCCGCAAGTTTCCATTGCCGCGCAACCCCGGAGCTTGCCGGATTCAGCCCTCCCCCCTGAACCCAATCCCCCAAAAACAGAAAATCTTTAAAAATCAATCAGTTAAAATTCTTTTTCGGTTTACACAAACCCTAAACCTTTGTATAGTAATGCATTATAATTTTCTTCGCGCCGATTTGACCATAATTAATTGATTTATTTTAACTTAACTGGTTGACGGCGGCGGCATCCCGACCTTGACCGCCCGCCGGCCAGGTCCTTTCAAAAGCGCAGACATGGGCCAACCGCACGAGCTGGATTCATACCAACTGCTGGACGCACTGTCTTCAGGCAAAATGAATTCCGAAACACAGGGCGCGCCGGATTCCGGTTACGCCGAAGGCGAGTCTCAAACCGCGCCCGCGGCTCCACGCCCCCGCCGGCGTCAAATGTACCCGGAGTTTTTCGGTTTCACCGAGAAGCCGTTCGACCTGACCCCCAACCCGGATTACCTCTACCTGCCGCACCGCCACAAGGACATGCTGGCGGCGCTCTTGATGGGTCTTGAAGAAGGCAAGGGGTTTTTGAAAATCACCGGCGAACCCGGCACGGGCAAAACCACGCTGTGCAAAAGTTTTCTTAAAAACCTGAAAGGCCCCTATCGCTTCGCCTGCATCCACATTCCGGCGGAGGACGGCATCGAGCTTCTGCAATCGCTCAACCAGCAGTTTGGCCTGCCCGCCGATTCCACCAGCAAAAAGGAGCTGGTTCGTGAATTGTCGCAGTTTTTACTGGCCGAGTACCGGGCCGGACGGCGGACGGCGATTTTGATCGACGAGGCGCAGAACCTTTCGGCCCCGGTATGGGAGGAGATCCGGCTGCTGTCGAACCTGGAAACAGAAACGGACAAACTGATCCAGTTCATTTTGCTTGGCCAACCCGCACTCGACCGCTTTTTATCGAAAGCCGAATGGAAGTCAGTACGCCAACGCATCGCCCTGCAACGCGTGTGGACCCCGTTCAACCGTGAAGAGACGCGGGGCTACATCCGCTATCGCCTGCAACGCGCGGGCGGCAAGGGCAAGGTGCTGATCGACGACCGCGCTTTTGACAACGTGTACCGTTTTTCCAAGGGCGTGCCACGTATGATCAACGCGCTGATGGACCGCGCCCTGACCCTCGCCCACAACGAGGGCACGAAAAAGATTTCCGGGAAATTCATAAGGCAGGCGGCGGACGACCTTGGCGGACTGGACCGCGAACCGTCGTTCCTGCTCAAATGCGTGAAGGCGGTCCTGGGGTTGATCCTGCTCGCCCTCGTTGCCGGAACCGGATTGTTTTACGCCGTGCGTGACCAGGTGGACTGGCGCCCGGCGTGGGGCGTCGACCTCGACCCCGTGATCCAGCACAACCTGATGAATCCCCGGCGGGCGGGCAAACTGGAATCGATACAACCGCCCTCCGCTTCCCTGCACGCTCCCGCCGGGCCGCCGCTGGTGACACCTTCCGGCGCGTACCGGGTGGTGCATGCGGGTCAGCTTCACGGTTATTTTTCCACCATGACGGGCGAGGAAAGCGAGGCCTACGCGCAACGATGGATGCTGAAAACCTGGGGCATCACGCTGGAAACCATTGCCGAATTAAGACAGACGGGCTGGCAGAACCTGCAATCGGGGAACAACCTGCAGACGCTTTCTTTAAACGCAAACCTGGAACGGCTGACCGCGCTGAACTACCCGGCGCTCATCACAATCGACTTGGGCGAAACCACCGGACGGCACCACCTGACCTACCTGGGACGCATCGGCAACATCGGCCTGTTCGGTGCGAAGGGACTGTTGCAGATTCCGCTGGCACTCATCGATCCCGTCTGGGACCGCAAGGCGGAGATCGTTTGGAAAAATTTTGAGAACCTTCCGGAGTCGCTCGGCCGCAACGACGAAGGCGAGGCGGTGCTGTGGTTGCAGGCGCAACTCAAAACACTGGGCTTTTTCGACAAGCCCAACGCGCCGCAGTTCGGTCCGCTGACGGAAAAAGCCGTCGAGCGTTTTCAACAGGCCCACCGGCTGGAGGTAACCGGACGCCTCGACCGAGAAACACAGGCCCTGCTTTTCAGCAAGCTCACCGACTATCCGACTCCCGGCCTGGCAGGAAAGTAATCATAGACGGACCCACTCGCGGCATCCAGCACGCAGCCTTTTTTTGTTTTGGCTTTTCAGAAAAATAAAAAGGGAAGGATCATGGGCAACCCTTTTCAATCCTCCCCCGTTACAGGAGAGGATTGAAAAGGGAATTCGGATGGATTTTAGATATAAAGGTCAGGGTTTGATGTAGAGATACCCCTGCTCCTGCAGGTCGGCGATGCGTTTCACCGCCACCGGGTGCTCGGTGGGAATGAATCCGGCCACAAGCCTGTCCAAAGGCCGGCCGAACAGCTTCATCGACACCTGGCACATCTCCGGCTCCACGCCCATGTCCATCACCGATTTCAGTTTCGACTTCAATTCGGGATCGACGTCGTCGCGGTCGAACAGCATCAACGCCGGGCCGTGCACGACGACCTTGATGTCGATCTTGTCCATCCCGCCTTCCGCCTCGATGTGTTTCTTGACGAGTGCCATGGCGTACTTGGCGACCGCCACGTCGTTGCCGTCGATGTGGTACAGCACCTTCAGCTTGCCGTCGGGGGTGCGGTGTTTGCCCATTTCGGCCGAAGCGGAAGACGCGAACCCCAACAACAAAAGTCCCGCCAAAAACAAGGTGCTTAAGAAATACCGTGTCGATGTGTTGATTCCGTACATGTCGAAATCTCCGGATGAGTGTGGGATGATACGCCCGATTGGGCGTGTGTTCCCCCTTCTGTTGCTTTCTTCGATTGTATCACCCTGCGAGGAGGCAAAAGCAATCAGGATTTGGGGATGGAAGGCAGGTCATTGAAAGAAATGGTGGTTCCGGGGCGAGCATGTTCCAGGAGCAGGTCAATGACCTGGCGGATGGCCGCGACGTGGTACTTGCGTTCGGGCATGCCGTCGAAATGCGGGTCGTCCACTTCGATGGTGATGGCACCGGGCTGGGTGTAATTCAGGTAAAACGCGCCCAGCGGCCGGAACTGTTCCAGCGGCTGGTCGTTGCCGCCGGAATTGACGATGACCATGTGGACGTCGGTGCCGGGAGTGGTGAACACCTCGAACAGCCCCCCCCGGGTCACGTTGTGGTGGTGGCAGTAATTCAGGATGCGGTGAATGTCCGCGATCGACGTTTCTTTATATACTTCATGCATGGAGTGGCCTTTGCGATATACTGGGATTATGCGGGGCGCGGTTCCGCATTTCAATTTTAAAAGCCTTATCCGGGAAACCCCATGGCCCTGTTCGGATCGGAGGCCATCCTCGAGTGGTCGCTTGAAGGGCGCAACCGCAAAAACGCGGCAACGCTCATCAAGAACATCTGCCGCGTGGCGGCACAGGGAAACGGCTCGGTGCCGCTCGATCCGTTTCTGCAAATCCTCGAATTCAGCTCCAGGGACATTAAAAAATTCACCTCCCAGCGCGGCCGGATCGACATCCAGTGCCCCAAGGGGCCGCAAGGCAAGCTGGAAGGCACCTTTCTCAATCGCGGTCAGCCCATGCAGAATACCATCCCTCGTATGGAGATGATGGATGCGACGATGAAAATCCAACGCGTCGTGAAGGGCCGATTCTTCGCAAAGGACGACCTGCTTCGCCTGACCGAAATTCAGGGCATGGCAATTCAAAAAGCGCTTCTCCAGCAGAAAAACGGCGAATCCATGGGCATGTCGTTCCAGGTGGAGAGGCTGTTGCTGAAACCCACTTCCCTCGCCATCTTCTAAACACTCTCCCTTTTCCTCAATCTCATCACCCGGCTGAATTCGCGCACCCTGAAGTATGATACCTTGAAAGTATCTCATCAACCAGTGAACGCGCGAGACCGATCATGGAAGATACCATTCAGAACATACTCAACAAGATCAAGGAACTTGAGGGTCAACTCCAGCAGGAAATCGAAACCCGGCAGGAAAAATTTTATTACCATATAAAACGCAAGCGCGTGTATTTCGAAAAGCAGGTTCGGGAACAGCACAAGCTGTTGATGAAGACTATCTACCGCTACCTGCACGACGCGCGCATCATGCCGGTCGTCACTGCGCCGGTTATTTATTCTCTTATTATCCCCGCCGTGCTGATGGACATGATGGTGTCCGCATACCAGGCCATCTGTTTTCCGGTGTACGGTGTGCCCAAAGTGAAGCGGTCAGATTACATCGTGATCGACCGTCACTACCTGCGCTACCTGAACGGCATCGAGAAATTCAACTGCATGTACTGCGGTTACTTCAACGGGCTCGTGGCCTATGTGCGGGAAATCGCGGCGCGCACGGAACAGCACTGGTGCCCCATCAAGCACGCGCGCAAAGTCAAGGACCTGCACAACCGCTACAAATATTTTCTGGACTACGGCGATGGCAACAGTTACCGCGAGCACATCGAGAAGGTGCGGCGGGACTACAGCGATCTGGAATGAGTGCATGAAAGAGACCGCCTGCCTGGCGATCCCTTGAGGGGAGTTCGACAATTCTTCCTGAGGACGCTTGGTGCGGGAAAAGGAAGAATTGCCGAACCGCTAAAAATTAATGACCCCCGGTCCCCTCTTCCAGGCTCCCCAAGGAGCCTGTGGCTGACATGACGCGATGCAGGAGGAGAGGGCCGGGTAACGGCCCCTCACGGAGCCGCCCTGGGATCACCGGGCATGATCCGACGCGGGGGTCAATCTCTGTCCGAGGGAATGCAGACAATCGTACGTACTGGGAAACACGTTTTCCGACGAGATCACGTTGGGCACCATTTTCATTTTTTTCATCATCTCCAGCGGCTGGTTTTTCGCACCCGCCATCAACACTTCGATATTCTGGTCATTCAACTCACGCACCATGTCTTCCATGGCGAACAAACCGGTCTGGTCGATGTAGGGCACGCGGTCCATATCCAGAATCACACAGCGCGTGTTTTTGAGGCCGCGGATCTTCTGCGTCAATGTCCGCGCGAAGCCGAAAAAGATGGGACCTGTCACCGTTTTCACGTACACCTGTTCGGATACCTCCGCCAGCGAATGAAAATGGCCACTGTCTCCGTTTCCGTTGAAATTCAGTTTCAGGTCATTGAGGGGTGCGAGCGACGTTTGCTTGCGGCCCAGGTCGCTCATGGTTTTCATGAACACAACGCAGGAGATGCCCATGCCCACCGCCACCGCTTCGATCAGGTCCACAAATACGGTGAGCAGGAACACCGTCACGAGCACAAAGGAGGCCGAGCGCGGCATGGCGGCCAAATGCTTGAGTCCCTTGTAATCGATGATGTCCAGGCCCACCGTCATCAGGATGCCGGCGAGAACCGGGATCGGGATGTACTGGGCGTAGGCCCCGAGCCCCAGAAGCACCATCATTAGAAATCCAGCCGAGATCATGCCGGACAGGTTGGTGCGGCCGCCGGTGTTGATGTTGACCAGGGTGGACATGGTGGTGCCCGCCCCGACAATGCCGCCCAGCGCGCCGGACAACATGTTGCCGCAACCCTGGCCGATCAACTCGCGATTGCTGTCGTGCTGGGTGCGCGTTTTGGTGTCGGCGATGACAGAGGTGAGCAGGGAATCGATTGCGCCCAGACCGGCCAGCGTCAACGCGGGAATGAGAATCATCGACAGATGTGATGCATTGATGCCGGTCAGTGCATCCAGCTGGAGCGAGGGCAGACCCTGTGGGATTTCACCGATGATCGGCACCGACAACCCCATCAGCGCCGTGGCCAGGGTCCCGACAATCAAAGCGACCAACGTGCTGGGAACCGCCTTGCTCACCCGCGGAAACAAATAAATGATGGCCATGGTCATGGTGGCCAGGACCACCGCGGACAAATTCGCATCGGGAACGGCCGAAGGGAACTGGCTGAGCACCGTGAGCACGTTCTTGGGTGACTCCAGCCCCATGAACGGGAACAACTCAACTATGATGAGGATGACCCCGATGCCGGTCATGAAGCCGGAAATCACGGGGTATGGCATGTATTGAATGAAACTGCCGATCCGAAAGACACCAAGCAGGATCTGGATCAACCCCGCCAGCATGAAAATGGCGATGATCAATCCCAACCCGGCTGCCAGGCTTCCGGTCTGGTCGATCACCCGGCCGATGATGAGCGCGCTGACGACGGTCATCGGTCCGGTCGGCGTGCTGATCAGGGTCTGTGTGCCCCCAAACGCGGCGGAGAGCAGACCCAGCGCGATGGCGCAGTACAATCCCGCCGTTGCCCCGAGACCCGATTGCACGCCAAATGCCAGCGCGAGGGGAAGGGTCACCACGCCCGCCGTGATGCCGCCGAAAATGTCGCCGCGCAGATTCTGCGTTTTACTCTGAAAAAACTTTTTCAATTGTTCCTGAAATGACCTGGCTTCCTGCTTGAAATCCGTCTCAGTTCCATTTGCCTTCATAGCCGTCTCACCCACCTTTGGAGGTTTCCTGCCTCACCCGGTTTCCCTTCCGACGGAAACCTCGATGTGTTCCATAGCCGTCACCTTATATAAGAAGGCGAATTTTAAAAATCCTCAAAACTGCAAAATACAGGGGGAAATGCTTCGAAAGGCGAATTGAATAAATTCGAGTGGGGCTTCGTCGGTTTTTGAATGAGAGTCAGCTTTTGCGAGATTCCGAATCGGTGGCAGACCCGGATTCAGAGGGACTGCGGGGATTTAAATATTTGACTTGATTAAACGTTCTCTGCTAAATACCGGACCATGCATTTTCAAAACGTCATCATGAAGTTAAACGAATACTGGACCTCGCGCGGCTGCGTGCTGCACCAGCCCTACGATACCGAGGCCGGCGCGGGCACATTCAATCCCGCCACCTTCTTCCGCGTGCTGGGACCGGAACCGTTCCGCGCGGCATACGTGGAGCCGTCGCGCCGTCCCACCGACGGACGCTACGGCGAAAACCCCAACCGTCTGCAACACTATTATCAGTACCAGGTGATTTTAAAACCCTCACCGGAAGACGTTCAGGAACAGTATCTCGGAAGCCTGCGCGCGCTGGGGATCGACCCCCTGCAACATGACATCCGCTTCGTCGAGGACGACTGGGAATCGCCGACCCTGGGCGCGTGGGGACTGGGCTGGGAGGTGTGGCTGGACGGCATGGAGATCACGCAGTTCACCTACTTCCAGCAGGTGGGGAGCCTCGACCTCTCACCGGTAACGGTGGAACTGACCTACGGGCTGGAGCGCATCACCATGTACCTGCAGAACATCGACAACGTGTACGACCTGCAATGGAACGACGAGTTCACCTACGGTGACATCCACCTGGAGACGGAAAAGCAGTTCTCGCGTTACAACTTCGAGGCGTCCAGCAAGGAACGCCTGTTCCAGTGGTTCGACATGTACGAGGCGGAAGCGCGCGCCCTGCTGGAGCAGGACCTGGTTTTGCCCGCCTACGACTACACCCTGAAGTGTTCGCACACCTTCAATCTGCTCGACGCGCGCGGCGCCATCAGCGTCACCGAACGCACGGGATTCATTGGCCGCGTGAGGAAACTCGCCCGCCTCTGCGCCGAAGGTTACGTCCGTCAGCGCGAGGAAATGGGATTTCCCCTTTTGCGCGGGGCGCAGGCCCCCATCCCCTCAAAGGCATAAAAAAACCGGACCGGAGAGGATCCGGCCCGGTGGGCAGAGCAAGATGGTGCCGAAGAGAGGATTTGAACCTCCACGGGGTCGCCCCCACATGATCCTGAATCATGCGTGTCTACCAATTCCACCACTTCGGCATGTTCATTTTGAGCAGGTAAAATAGCATAACGCCCTGGGAAATGGAATGCTAATTTCACTGCCGGAAGCGGTCGCCAGGGAGTCTGCGACCGGCGCAGGCCCCCTGCTTCAGACGCTGTCCGCGCCCACAGGCCATCGCCGGAACCATTCAACAGGTGGCAGTTCCTTCTCCGCGTGGCGGGGCTAGACTTCTTCTTCGATGTCGACGAGGTTCTTGACGGAGATGTGGTCGTGCAGAATGAAGTAGATGCCGCCCACCATCACGACAATGAAATTGAGCCCCCAGGCGACGAAACCGAAGCTCACCGCCGCCACTTCCGGCTCGTTCATGATTTCGTGGAGTGCAATCAGGACCCCGGCGTTCAGCGACCCCAGAAACGCGGGTGTCGGCAGGATGGTGATGAAGATGCAGATCATCACTGTGAGCAGGATGGTGGACGCGAGCGTTTTTTCATTCAAATCGTAGGCGAAGTAAAGAGGGTAATACTGCAGGATGACCAGTGCCCACACTGCCGCCGTCGCCACGAACACCCACATCAGGGAGCGCAGGCTCTTGACCACGTGCAACCCCTGGCTGAACGTTTCCGCCATTTGCACGATCTTGTACTGGAATGTTTCCGGAAACGGTTTCATGAACCAGTGCACCAGTTTCATGGCGCGCTCTTCGTGGTAGATCAACAGGTAAATAAACACCACCAGCCCCACTACCAGCACCACGCTCGCCAGCCCGAACTGGAATGCGATCGTTTGAATCGGTATTCCCGACCAGGCAATTTTGGATTCCAGCATGTCGGCATGAAACACCAGCAACCACGCAAACAGCATGAGAAGCAGAACCATGTCGAACAGGCGTTCGACGACAATGGTGGCCAGCGCGCTGGCGAACGACATGTTCAACTTCTTGCCCAGCAAAAAAGCCCGGATCAATTCGCCCGCACGTGCCGGCAGGACCCCCGCCATGAACCCCACCATCAGCGGCGAACCCAGTTCGATGGTCCGCACTTCCTTCACCGGCGCGAGCAGAACGCGCCAGCGCACCGCCCGCGCGACATAGGTGAGGATCATCATCAACGCGGAGATGGCCAGGTAGCCGTAATGAACGTTGGCGAAGGAGTCGAGCAACTCCTCCATCGAGACGTTGCGCACGGTGTAGTACACCGCCGCAACGGCCACCAGCATGCCGATGATCAGTTGACCGGATCGTTTCAAAACGTGTGCCTGGCAAGAATGGATTTGACGGTTTCGATATCTTTTTCGATCTGCGCCACAAGTTCGTCGGCGTTGGCGAATTCCTTTTCGCCGCGGATACGTGCGATGAATTGGACTTCGAGGTCGATGCCGTAGATCTCCTGGTGAAAGTCGAAGATGTGCACTTCGACACTCAGCCGGTCGCGGTGGAACGTCGGATTGAAACCGATGTTGGCCGCGCCGTTGTATTCTTTCTGATTGTGGATGATGCGCACCGCGTACACGCCGGTGCCGGGAATCTGCACCTTGCTGGTGTCGAGGTTCGCCGTGGGAAAACCGATGCGCTGGCCGGTTTTGTAGCCGTGCACCACCGGACCATGGATGGAATAGTAACGGCCGAGGAACTGCCGCGCTTCCTCCACCTGCCCGTCCTCGATCAATTCCCGTACGTGCGAACTGCTCACTCGCTGGCCGTTGATGCGGATCTCCTCGATCACGTGCACGGCAAATCCGAACTCCTCCCCCATCTTTTGCAGATACGACAACGTGCCTTCGCGCCCGCGGCCAAAAGCATAGTCGTAGCCAACCACGATTTCCTTCGACCCGAGCAGGTCCACCAGGATGTCCTTGGCGAAGTCGCGGGGACGCTGGTCGGCGAACTGCTGTGTGAAATCGGCGCACACCACTTCGTCGATGCCGCACTGTTCGATCAGCTCCATCTTCTGGCGGAAGGTTGTGAGGAGCGGCGGCGCTTTTTCCGGCGCGAGGATTTTTAAGGGGTGCGGCTCGAAGGTGAACACCATCGCCGCTCCTTGCTTCTCCCTGGCGATTTCCGCAACCCTGCGGAAAATGAGCTGATGGCCCAGGTGCACCCCGTCAAAGTTGCCCAGCGCCACCACCGGGTGCGGCAACGGGCCTTTGAAGTGCTTGGTCCCTCGAGTGATTTTCATGAAAGGCGTTTCGGGTGATTCGGATTGCGCATCGGCTGGATTCGGAGCCACCGGTTCCCAGTTTGGGAAGGAATGGGTACAGGTTAGCCAAGTCCCGGGGGTGTGTCAAATTCCGGGCCCGGCGGCCACGGGCAAGCCCGGTTGTCTTCTCTTGCCGCCCCCCACGGAGTCTGATAAGATCGAATCATACCAGAATCCTTTTTTTTGGAAACCCTTATGTTCGATATCGGTTTTTTTGAGATCATGATTCTCATGGGCATTGGCATGTTCATCATTGGACCGGCCAACCTGCCCCGTCTCGCCAAGGCCATCGGTAAAGGCTGGGGCGAATTTCAGCGCACCTTCAACGAACTCAAGCAGGAAGTGCTGGACGAAACCGAAACCGTCAAGCAAACGGCCAACATGCAGGAGTTGGAACAGGAAGTCTCCGCCGCCACCAAGGTCGACGTCGACGTCAACCTGGATACCGACATCCGGCCCAACGACAACTGATCCCCCGCGTGGGACGCGGAGCACATCGGCTTGTGCTCTCAGGCCATTGTCCGCTCATTAAGCAGTAGCCCGTTCCCCGGACGCAGTCCACGCCGGTCGCGCTTTGGCGGTTCTTATGCTGAGCACACCTTCACTCCATCCGTTTCTGTCTCATTTTCCGGTAGCGCTGGCTATGGCCGGACTGCTCATGATGGGGTTCGCCAAACGGCGCAATGACACCCAGATGGTGCAGGCTGCCGCGTTCAATTTCAGCGCCGCCCTGCTGATGGGGGTGATGGCGATCTTCTCCGGCCTGTTCGCCGTAGACCTCGGCCAGTGGCCGGTGGTGGAGGTGGAAGGGCACCAGGGCTATTCCTTCGCCTTCGTCATTGTCACCATCATCTGCACCATTTACTCCTACACCAACGCCCTGTCGCGCAACGCGTTCTTCTTTTACATCGCCAACGTGCTGTTGATGGCCGCTACCGCCTACAGCGGCTACCTGCTGGTGTTTCACTCCACCAGCGGCTGATCGCCCGAAGGCAGGCCGAACCGGTGCACCAGTTCGCCGCCGTAGTACCCCGTCACCAGCGTGGTGCACAATCCCACCGCCAATAACAACAGATACAACCAGTCCGCCCAGGCTCTGGAACGGAAACGGTAGCAGACCATGCCCAGGGTGTACACGGTCACTGTGCTGAAGGCAAACAGAACGTGCGAGCCCAAAAACGAACGGAATTTGTCCTGCACTTCCAGGTCGAGCAGTCCCAGCAAACCCACCGCCACTGCGACAAGCAGCGCCCAGAACCCGAACTGCACGTTGAAGCGTCCGGCACGTTCCGCCACCGGCTCCTTCTGCAGGCGGCCGTATAACTCCAGAACGCTCCCGCTGGTGAGCAGGGCCACCGGGAAATGCACGATCAACGGATGTACCAGCGCGAAGTTCATGATGATGAAGTATTGGGAGGAGCGTGCAGACGGCGGAACAGCTCGCCCAGCACCACCCCTGCCGCGACCGACACGTTGAGAGATTGAATCGTATTTTCCCCGGGTATGCGCACCACCCGGTCGCAACGCCCGCGCACGCGTTTCGACAACCCTTCGCGCTCGCCGCCCAGCACCAGCATACAGGGAAACGGTATGTCGGCCTCGTAGAGGGATTCCTTGGCCTCCGGGTCGGTGCCCAGCACGAACACGCCTTTTCCTTTGATATCCCGCAGGCCGGAGGCGAGATCGGCGCAGTCGTACACCGGCACCACCTCCAATGCACCTTCCGCCGTGCGCGCGGTGGAGGAAGCCACCGCCACTTGTCGTTGTTCCTTGTCCAGCAGAACCCCGCGCACGCCGAAGTAGCCGCACGAACGAAGCACCGCACCGACGTTGTGGGTGTTGGCCACGCCGTCGAAAGCGACCCCGATCCAGTCGGCGGGCACCGGCTTCTCCAGCAGTTTGTAGAGGGAGAGTGCATGAAGCGGACGCGTGACCATCACCACTCCCTCGTGATGCACCCCTCCCGCCGCTCGGTTCAGGGAGTCGTCATCCAGTTCGCGGTAAGGCAGTTTGCGTTTGGCGCACCACTGCTTGACCCGGTACAACGCTTTCGAGCGGTCCTTGTGGTAGTAAAGACGGAGCAGGTCCTCCGGCCGTTCCTCGAACGCGCGCATACAGGCGTTCCAGCCACACAGCGTCCATTCGCGTTCCTTGACGGGAGTGTGTTTTTTTTTCGGCGGCGGTTTGCGGCGCGGGTTTTGATCGCGCGGAGTGGAGGGGTTGCGGGCGGTCACGGATGGAACCTCACAAAAGGGAAATGGACGCCGCCTGCCGGTCAGCGCATGCGGGTGAGCTTGACCAGCCGCTGGTTCATGTCGTCCAGCCGGCGGATCAACACTTCAATAACCTGGTTTTTGATTTTCAGATGCAGCGCCGGGCTGATTTTTTTTAACAGGATGTCATCGACCTTGAACACGATGCCTTCTTCATCCGCCACCACGTTGCTGTAACGTTTGCGGCGGGATTTGAGGCTGACTTCGCCGAACAGGTCGCCGGGGTTCAGATGCGCGAGGAAAATGTCTTCCGGCTTGATGACGCTGAACGTGCCTTTGACAATAACGAAAAACCCGTAATCCGTCTCACCGACGCGCACCACGCATTCGCCGGGCTTCACGAATTTCCAGTGGTCCTTGAACGAATACAGGTGCGTCCGCTCTTCCGAATCCATGAACTGGAAAAAATTGTTCGCCTCCACCCAGTGCTGAAGCGTTGCCTGATCCATCATCACCCCTCCCCCATGATAACCTGCGACTCAATGACCGAGACCCGGCAGGTTCATTTTTAACCATGACCCCCCATCATGAAAGCCTCCGCCTCGTCGAACTTCGGCCTGGGCAGGTGCGCCACCTTGCGAAAAAAGGCCTCGCCTTCGGTCAACACCTGGCGCACCGTGGGCAGTGAAAACATCATACCGCGAAAAGCCGCCGCGCCGGGATAGCCGTACGCCATCCACACTGCCAGCTTTCGCAGGTACAACAGGGTGCGCCGCATGTCGTACACCGGCTCCAGCATTTCATGAAACCGGTGCAGCAGCTCCGTCGGCGTGGGGGACAACGTGTCTCCCAGTTCGCCGGTGCATTCCTTGAAAATCCACGGATCACGCAGGGCGCCACGACCGATCATCACCGCATCGACGCCGCTTTCCTCAAGCAGTTGCCGGGCGCGGTCGGCACTGCGGATGTCGCCGTTGCCGATGATGGGGATATCGGTGTTGCGTTTGACGTCGGCGATCAACTCCCAGTCGGCCTGCCCGCTGTAGCCCTGCTGGCGCGTGCGGCCGTGGATGGCCACCCACTGGCACCCCGCCTGCTTCGCCGCATCGACGCATTCGTGGATGGTGAGTTCTTCATGACTCCACCCGGTGCGCATTTTCACAGTGAGCGGGAGGTCGATGTTTGCGCGGATGTGCTGGAGAAAAACATACAGCTTTTCCGGATCGCGCATGAGCGCCGACCCGCACCCTTTCTTCACCACCTTCTTCACCGGGCAACCGAGGTTGATGTCGATGAAATGCGCGCCCTGTTCCTGCACCTGCGGCGCGACGCGGACGTAATCGTCGGCATCCTCGCCGAACAGTTGAATACCGACCAGTGTGCCGGGATTTTCATGGACGCGGATCATCTTCGCCGTGCGTTCCGAGCTGTACACCAGTCCCTTCGCCGACACCAGCTCCGAGATGATCACACCCGCGCCCATCTCGTCGATCAGGTGGCGGTAGCAGAGGTCGGTGATGCCGGACATCGGCGCCATCCAGTACGGATTGCGCATGCGCTGGATCAACGGATACGCGGTCTCTGTAGCAGCTAACGTCGTCGGTTTTTGTATCGGTACGTTCATTTATACTTTCGTTTCCCCCGCCAGCACACTGTGCTCAATCAACGGAGAGAAATGCTCCGGCCACGGTGCTGTGAGTTCCATCGCCCCACCCGGTCCGTGAAACACCAGCCGGTACGCATGCAGGCCGTATTCGTACGAACCCTCAATCTTTTCGCCGTACACCTCGTCATTCAGAATCGGCAGGCCCATACTCGCCAGATGCACGCGGATCTGGTTGGTGCGTCCGGTGTGCGGCACGGCGCGGATGAGCGACACGCCCTCCTTCACCGCCAGGCATTCGAACACCGTGACCGCGGATTTGGGATTCCGGATGTCCGGTCCCACGCCGCGCGCCGAGCCCACCACCTTGCCCACCGGCAAGTCCACCACGAAACGCGGCGACTGCGGCTCGCCCGCCACCAGCGCCAGGTACTCCTTGTGCACGCGGTTGCGGGTGAACTCCTGAGACAGGTTATACGCCGCCTCACGCGTTTTGGCAAACAGCACGAGCCCGGTGGTGGTGGCGTCCAGCCTCTGCACCGGACGCGGCACTTCGTCCGGATACCGTTGGCGCAACAACTCCGTCATGCTGTTCAGGAAATAACGGCCGCTGGGATGTACCGGAAGCGGTGCGCCCTTGTTGAACGCACGCAAATGGTCGTCTTCATAAACCACTTCCAGCTTGCGGTCGGCGGGCGGTTCCGTGCGCACGCCCATGTTGGTGACGATGTAGTCGTGTTCCTTGAGCCGCGTTCCCAGGGCCACCGGCAGGCCGTTGACCGTGATGCGGCCTGTCACGATGCGCCGCTCCCACTCCTCCCGTTCGAAGTAGGGAAAGCGGTCGCAGAAATAGGCTTCGACGGTGTAGCCGATGTAGCGGCCCGGAAGGTGGCAGGCGTAGATCTGCTCCTGTGGCGGCGGCGTGTGCAGGCGGTTCATCGGGTTTCGAGTTTTGGAAGCGGAAGGAGTCAGGGAGGGCATGGGCGATCCCTCAGTTCATGCGCGGGTCCACCGGCGCTCTCAGCAGGTATTCGTATTCCTTGCCAAGCGACTTCACCACCCGGCCCCATATGTTGCTTTCGGGGTCGCCGAAAATATGGTCATTTTTCGCATCGCAGGTCAGCCAGCTGCGGTGTTCCATCTCCCCGGCCAGCTGGCCGCTTCCCCAGCCGGAGTAACCGATGTAAAAGCGCAGGTTCTCCGCCGGGTTTTCCAGTTGCCTGTACACCTTCTCCAGCGGTTCCCAGCTCATGCCGAGGTGGATGTTGTCGCAGATGGGGTCGAGCCCCTCCAGCGGCAGTTCCGAGCGCACCAGGTAAAACACCTGCGACTGCGCCACCGGCCCCCCGACGAACACCTCGTTGTCGTAACCGGTCAGAAACTCCGCTTTCTGGAACAGTTCGGAAGCCATGAGCCCCGCCTTGCGGTTGACCACCAGGCCGAACGAACCCTCTTCATTGTGATCGCACAACAGGACCACGGTGCGGGAGAAATTGGGGTCGCCCAGGACCGGGTTGGCGATCAGGAAGGTGCCTTTGCCGTAAGCGTCTTCGGACATGAACTCACCTGAACTGGAATGACGTTCGGTTACAGATTTACGGACTGGCACTTGCGGAACAACGGCCCATTGCGCGCGGCCTCGCGCCCTTCGATGGTGGTGAAGTTGTTGTCCATGGCAATGGACACCAGGTTCGGCAGTTTGGTGGAATTGGCCAGTGCGATCAGGCCCACATCGCCGATCTCGTTCTGCGCCAGGTCCAGTTCCTCCAGCCGCTCCAGTTCGTTCTCCTCCGCCAGTACTTTTGCGCCTTCGTCGCGCAGGTAGTTGCGGTACAGGTTGAGCGTCCTCAATTTCTGAAACACCTTCGATTTGACGATGGCGCGGATGCCGTTGGCGCCGAGCTCGTTGCCGCCGAATTCGACCCAGTTGACCTTGGAAAACGCCTCGCACTCAGAAACAAAATGCGCCCCCGCATCGCCGATCTTGTTGCCGCCCAGGTTGAGGCGCTTGATCTTGACGATGCGCGGGTCCTCGGCGATCACCTTGATGCCGTTGACGCCGACGCAACAGCCGAAAAGGTTGAGTTCCCGGCCGTCCTCGCTCAACTTGTCGCTCACCACCTTGTGCATGGCGTCGATCAGTTTCTGGCCGGTGTAGTTGCACGGTTCCGCCGTGTCGTAAATGCGGTATCCACTTAGTGAAGGCATGTTCCCTCGACCTGAAAATTCATCATTTCAAACTATAAACCTTGATTTAAGACCCCAATGCCTATACATTGGACGGAAACGATCCCGAATCCACAAAGCCTTTAAAATTGTCGGTTTAGTACCCCGACAGGCTATTATAATGTTGACAGAAAATCAATATTATTTACAATTCGCTGTTTTACCGGGAGTCCCTCAATGAAGCTTGATTTTGACAAGATGGGCGGTCTTGTGCCCGCCATCATTCAGGATGCCAAATCCGGCAAAGTGCTGATGCTCGCCTACATGAACCAGATCGCCTGGGAGAAAACGCTGGAAACCGGCAACGCCTGGTTCTACAGCCGCTCCCGCGACAAACAGTGGATGAAGGGTGAAGAAAGCGGCAACGTGCAGAAGGTGAAGGAAGTGTTCATCGACTGCGACGACGACACCGTTCTTTTGAAAGTGGAACAGGTCGGCGAGGCCGCCTGCCACAAGGGCTACCAGAGCTGTTTCTTCCGCAAGCTCAACGGCGAGCTGACCACCGTCGAGGAAAAAGTCTTCGACCCCGACAAAGTTTACAAAAAGTAAGAATCGCAACCTTTTCAACCACAGGAAAGTGAATGAGTGGAAACGTATTGAAACTGGGAATCCCCAAGGGCAGTCTGCAGGACGCCACCGCCGCCCTCTTTGAAAAAGCCGGGTGGAAAATCAAATTCAGCAGCCGTTCCTATTACCCCACCATCGATGACGATGAAATCGAATGCCTGCTGATCCGAGCGCAGGAAATCGCCCGCTACGTTGCCGACGGCGTGCTGGACGCGGGCCTGACGGGCAAGGACTGGGTGCAGGAAAACCGCGTCGAGGTGGAAGAAATCGCCGACCTCGTGTATTCGAAAACGTCGGATCGGCCGGTGCGCTGGGTCATCGCCGTGCCCAACGATTCCCCCATCAACAACGTCAAGGACCTGCAGGGCAAACGCATCGCCACCGAAGCGGTCAACATGACCATCGATTACCTGAAGCAGCACGGCGTCACCGCCTCGGTCGAGTTTTCCTGGGGCGCGACGGAAGTCAAGCCGCCGAAACTCGCCGACGCCATTGTCGAGATCACCGAGACCGGCAGTTCGCTCCGCGCCAACAACCTGCGCATCATCGACACCATCATGGAGTCGAACACCAAGTTCATCATGAACAAAGACTCCTTCAAGGACGAATGGAAGCGCACCAAGGTGGAGCGCATCGTGCTGATGCTGAAAGGCGCGATGGCCGCCAACCGCAAGGTCGGCATCATGATGAACGTGCCGCGCAAATCGATGGAGGCGGTCATGAAAATCCTGCCTCCCAATACCAAGCCGACCATCTCCAGCCTGACAGACGACGCCTGGGCCGACCTGATGGTCATCCTGGAAGAAAAACTGGTGCGCGAGATCGTGCCGGATCTCAAAAAGGCGGGGGCGGAAGACATCGTCGAGTTCCCGCTCAACAAAATCATCCACTGAACCGGAAATCCATTGGCCAGGGACGAAGAACGACAGGAAGCGGATTCCGAATCCACGGAATCCCGGTCCCAACCGCCGGAGGTGCCTGAAGGCCAGGCGGACTCTCCGTCCGTGGACCCTGCGGACCCAAGCGCAGAGCAAAACACGGGCGAGTCCGATTCCCTCGATTCTGAAAAACCCGAAAGCGAAGACCCTTCCACCGACCCCGGTGAATCTCCTGTCGGAGAATCCGTCGAGGCGGAAGCCAAAGACACTCCTTCGGGAGAAGAAACCAAACCCGCAACAAACGACACCCCTCCCCAAAAAGTCAAAACCAAAGGCACGGGCAAGATCTGGTTTGTGCTCCTGCTGATCCTCGTTGCGGGCGGGTATTTCGGATGGAAAGGATTCCTCATGCTTCGCGGC
Source organism: Nitrospina gracilis 3/211 (assembly GCF_000341545.2). Taxonomy (NCBI): domain Bacteria; kingdom Pseudomonadati; phylum Nitrospinota; class Nitrospinia; order Nitrospinales; family Nitrospinaceae; genus Nitrospina; species Nitrospina gracilis. Next base: position 888,966 of record NZ_HG422173.1, on the reverse strand, counting down.
CACCAGGGATCGCTCGCCTCCCTCAACCAGCAGTCCAACCAACTGGGACAAGACATCCAGAAACTGCGGGAGCTGGTGAATCAACTTCCCCAGAAAAACGCGGCGCAACTGGAGCAGTTGATCGCCCGGTTTGAGGAAACCCAGGCGCGCATCGAAGATACGCAATCGCGGATTGACGAGAACAACCAAGCCCAGCGCGCGGCATTGGAAGCGTTGCAAAGGGAAGTCGATCAACTGAAAGAAGGCGTGCAGATTGGCACCATTCAACTGCAATCGACGGAAGAAGTGCCCGGAGCGGAAGGGGAACTGGGACCCGTCTCCGGTGAGGTGGTGGAAGAACCGGAGGAAGCGCCGCAGGAAGAAATGCCCACCGGGGAAACCGAAGAAACTGTTACGGAAGATTCCGCAGGCACTGAGGAAACCCCGGTAGAGCAAATCGGCGAAGCGGCCCCTGAAGAATCCGCAGAAGAAACACCGGAAGAAATGGAAGGTGAAGCCGGCCCGATGGAAGCGGAAGGGCCGGAAGAATCCGCTGAAGAAGCTCCCGTTGAAGAAAGCACGGAAGAGGTCGCCGGACAAGTAGAGGTGATGGAGCAGAGCGTCGCCGAAGAAACCGCAGGAGAAACAACAGAAGAACAGATGACGGAAGAGGCCGTCATGCAGGAACCGGAACCGCAACCCGAACCGACGCCCTCCGTCGAGACGGCCGAAGCGCCGCCGCAACCGGAAGTCTCCCAGCAACCCGAATCGACGCAGCCGCCGGAAACCCCGCGCGGTCCGAAGCGCAGTGAAGAAGCGCAGGGTTATATCGACTTCGTGGAAGACTCCGCCGCCAAAGCATGGGGGTGGGTCCAGGAAGGTTCGAAAAAATTGTGGGACTCCATCAAAGAAAAGTTCTGATCCACCAGATAGCCGCTCCCCGCATGGATCATCCCGCCTAAAGCGAAGCCCACTCCAATTCAGGACGCACGTTCAGGATATTTTTCTGGAAACACAAATCGCGGAACAAGGTGAGGCCCGCCACCTCCTCCTCACCCAGCGTGTATAGGATCTTGTTCTCCAAGTAATCCCTTACCACGCTTTCTTCGAGTCCTGTCTTCTCCACCTGATCACCCACGATCGCATCCATCGCGGCACGGCCTTGCGCCGGGGCATCGGCAATGACCTCGAGCCCTTCCGGTGTGAGTTTCACTTCTCGCCGCACCGCCACCACCGCATGGACGAATGCACATCCAGTCTGCTCCCACCAGCGCTGGCTGAGGTCGATCACCGTCCATCCTTCGTTGTTGGCCCGGGCGGAGAAGCCCTGGTCGCCGATCACCAAAGCTGCGTCGCAGGTGCGCATCATGTGCGCCAGGTCCGGGTGTGTGCGCGAGTACTGCACCTCCGGCGGAAACACATCCTCAAACAGAATTCGAAGCAGGGTTGCCGACGTGCGCGACCGTTCATCGAGCGCCACCGTGCGCACCGATTCGACCCCCCCGCGCATGACAAGAAGCACCGTGTCCACCGCACCGCGTGAGGCGATGCAGGCGCCGGGGACGAGGCGGTATCGGTCGGTGTGGCTGAGGTACTCGATCGACGGAATCATGGCGAGATCGAGTTCTCCGGCATGCAGGCGGTCCGCCAGGCGGGCGGGCACGTCTTTGACGATTTCGAATCCCGCTTCCCGTGCGGTTTTTTCCAAGGGCACGAGGAGCGGTTGCGCGTTCAGGAAATCGTGGAACCCGAATTTCAAAGGTGAAGGCATGACTCTGTGAGACAGAAAGGCAAGGGCAATCCAAGCCGGGTCAAGGAAACAACGGCGGAATGTTCCCCCCAATCCCAAATACAACCCGTTTTCTTCGGACGCAGCCCGCCGGGTAGCACCCGGAGGCAACAGGGAAAATTTCTTTGTGAGCTCGACGGCCATCGCCGGGACTGCCGGGCACAAGCCTTTTGCTTCCGGACGCAGTCCGGCGCAGAAAAAAACCGGGATGGGCGAACCCATCCCGGTTTGAAGTCAATCAAAGGATACCGCCTCAGATGAACAGCGGCGCGAGCACCAGCGAGACGATGGACATCAGCTTGATGAGGATGTTCATCGCCGGGCCCGAGGTGTCTTTCAGCGGGTCACCGACGGTGTCGCCGACCACAGTGGCCTTGTGTGCATCGGAACCCTTGCCGCCGAGGTTGCCGCTTTCGACGTACTTTTTGGCGTTGTCCCAGGCGCCGCCGCTGTTGGCCATGAACAGGGCCAGCATGACGCCGGTCAGGGTGGCGCCGACCAGCATGCCGCCCAACGCCTCGGCACCGAGCATGGTACCGATCAGGATGGGCATGACAATGGCGACCACACCGGGAGCGACCATTTCCTTCAATGCCGCCTTGGTGCTGATGTCGATGCAACGGGCGTTGTCCGGCTTGCCCGTGCCTTCCATCAGGCCGGCGATTTCACGGAACTGGCGGCGGATTTCCTCGACCATGGTGAACGCGCCGCGACCGACGGAGGTCATGGTCATGGCCGCGACCATGAACGGAATGCCGCCGCCAATGAGCACGCCGATGACCACGGTGCTGTCGGTGATATTGATGGTTTGCAGTCCAGCGGCCTGCGTGTAGGCCGTGAACAGGGCCAGCGCCGTCAAAGCCGCCGAACCGATGGCGAAGCCTTTGCCGATGGCCGCAGTGGTGTTGCCCAGGGCATCGAGGCCGTCGGTGATCTTGCGGGTTTCTTCACCCAGTCCGGCCATCTCCGAAATACCGCCGGCGTTGTCCGCAACCGGACCGTACGCGTCCACCGACATGGTGATGCCCACCGTGGCCAGCATGCCGACCGCGGCGAGGGCCACGCCGTACAAGCCCGCCGCGCTGGCGGAAACAAAGATGGCGAGAGCGATGGTCAAAATAGGGGCGACACAGCTTTCCATGCCGATGGCGAGGCCGGTGATCATGACGGTGGCGACGCCGGTCGAACTGGATTCCGCGATCTTCACCACCGGTTTGCCCGCCGTATAGTATTCGGTGATCAACCCGATCGCCACACCCGCCAGACAGCCGAACGCCAGGGCGACAAACACGCCCGTCGGCAGACCCATCACCTTGATGACGATGAGTGCAACGAGCAGCATCGCGCCGGCACTGACAAAGGTGGAGTAGCGTAAAACGTCCGCCGGGTCGAGGTTGGTCATGGCGCGGATGGAACGGATGCCGATGATGGAAGCGATCAACCCAACCATCGCAATGATGACCGGAAGCGCCATGTACTCGAACTTCATGACCGTCATGCTGGTGGCGATGGCGATGGTGGCGATCATGGAGCTGACGTAGGATTCGAAGATGTCAGAGCCGAGGCCCGCCACGTCGCCCACGTTGTCGCCCACGTTGTCGGCGATGACGCCGGGGTTGCGGGGATCGTCTTCGGGAATGCCCGCTTCCACCTTACCGACGAGGTCGGAACCGACGTCGGCGATCTTGGTGTAAATGCCGCCGCCGACGCGGGCGAACAGGGCGATGGAACTCGCACCCATGGCAAAACCGCTGATGACGCTGGCCGCATCGCCGCGTGCGAACAGGGCAAACAGGCCGCCCACGCCAAGGAGACCCAGGCTGGCCACACACAGACCCATGACGGCGCCGCCGTTGAATGCGACGTCCAACGCCTTGGCCTGGCCGGAATCGTTGGCCGCCGCCGCCGTGCGCACGTTAGCGGTGGTGGCGGCATTCATGCCGAAGTAGCCTGCAGCCATGGAACATGCCGCGCCGATGAGATAGGCAATGGCCGTGCCGATGCCGATCCAGAATCCCTTCTGGGAGCCGATGACGAAGGTCAGGAGAATGAACACCGCGCCCACAAAATACGCGAGGATTTTGTATTCGCGGCCCAGGAATACCATCGCCCCCTCGTGAATCGACTCGGCGATTTCGACCATTTTGTCATTGCCTTCCGGCTGGTCGTCCACATACTCGTAGGTGCGAAGCGCAACCCACAGGCCGAAGATGCCGAACACAAATCCGAGATAAGCAAAATTGTACGACGCATCAAACGCCGCGAACACGATATAGAGCAGAAGGGACAGGCCGACAAAGATAACCTCCCCTTTATATTCCTGAATCATTCCGTATTTTCCTCCGTCGTTTGATTGGCTTGCGTTTCGATTTCCGTGAGAATCGCTTCCACTCTTTCCACCGCTTCTTCAATCATGTGGTTGAGCGGCTCCATTTCCCCCTCAGAAAACGGAGAGAGGACGTAATCCACGATTTGATGTTTGTTCTCGGGGCGTCCGATGCCCACCCGGATGCGGGCGAAACGATCGGTGCCCAACCGTTCCATGCAGGACAGAACGCCTTTTTGCCCGGCATCGCCGCCCTGAAACTTGCGCTTGATCTTGCCCAGCACAAGGTCGATGTCGTCATGAACAACGACCATGCGGTGCGGGGGGATGTTCCATGCATCGAGGAGCGCCTGTGCGGCACGGCCGCTTTCGTTCATGTAGGTCATGGGTTTGGCGATGACCACCGGGTGCCCCCCGATCTTTCCCTGTCCATACAGGGAACGGTGCTTGTGCTGGTTGAGTGGAATGCGGTGCTTTTCCGCCAGGTTGTCCACCACCATGAACCCCACGTTGTGCCGCGTCAGTTCGTATTGCGGCCCGGGGTTGCCCAACCCAAGAATCAGATACACAACGTCTCAAGAATGTGACGAAGTCACGAGTCGGATTTACCGCCTTCACCCTCATCGGCGGCCTTTTCACCTGCTTCGGCCTGTTCACCCTCCAGGGCTTCCTCGCCTTCCGGAGCCTCGACCTCTTCCTTGACCTCGTGGATGGAGACCACCGCTTCTTCCGGGTCGTCAATCACCTCGATGCCCGCAGGCAGGGTGAGGTCGGATACATGCACGACCTGGTCCATTCCCACTTTGGTCATGTCCACCTTGATGTCGTGCGGGATGTCGCCCGGCAGACAGCGGATGTGCAACTCGTCCAGCGACTTCTCAACGATGCCGCCCAGTTTTTCCGCAGGCGATTTGCCGTCGAGCAGGATCGGAACGACGGTTTTGATTTTTTCCGTCATGTCCACTTCGTAGAAGTCCACATGTTCCCAGCCCTCGCGGATGGGGTGGCTCTGGTGGTCCTTCACGATCACCGTGCGCTTCGGCACGGAGTCGGACTCCACGGACAGGTTGATGAGGGTGTTGATGCCGTATGCTTCGATCAGCTTGCGCAGGTCCTTGTGGTTGACGGTGATCGAGACCGGGTCCTGCTGACCGTAAATGACGCCGGGCAGAAGTCCTTCCGTACGCAAACGACGGTTTGCGGCACTGCCGCGTTGTTCCCTGATGGTGCCTTTCAGATCTTTTGACATGACTACAAATTATCCTCCGCATCGAACAGCGAACTGATCGATGACTCACTGTGAATCCGCAAAATGGCCTCGCCCAGAAGGGAGGCAACGGACAGAATCTTGATTTTGTCGATCGATTTCAAATCATCCCGCAACGGAATCGTGTTGGTGGCGATGACGGACTTGATGGGCGATTCACGGATGCGGTCCCCGGCCGGCCCGGAAAGAACGGCATGAGTGCAACAGGCGTGCACTTCCGCCGCACCCGCTTCCAGCAACGCGTTGGTCGCCTCCATCAACGTGCCCGCGGTGTCGATCATGTCGTCCACGATGATGGCGACCTTGCCGCGGACATCGCCAATGATGTGCATGGCTTTGGCCACGTTGATCCCGTCCCGGCGCTTGTCGATGATGGCCAGGGAAGAACCGAGGCGCTTGGCGTACGCCCGCGCCCGTTCCACACCGCCCGCATCCGGGGAAATCACGACAATATTGGGCAATTTAAGGCTTTTAATGTAACTGATAAGGACATTGACTGCAAATAAATGATCGACGGGAATGTTGAAAAATCCCTGGATCTGCCCGGCATGGAGATCGATGGTCAGCACCCGGTCGCAGCCGGCGGTGTGCACGAGATCGGCAACCAGCTTCGAGGTGATGGGCACCCGGGGCTCGCATTTGCGGTCCTGCCGGGCGTAACCGTAGTAGGGGATGACCGCGGTGATCCGCTTCGCCGAGGAGCGGTTGAGCGCATCGATCATGATGAGCAACTCCATCAGGTTGGTGTTGCCCGGCGAGCAGGTGGGCTGGATGACAAACACGTCGCCACCCCGGACGTTCTCCCCGATGCGAACATAGATTTCGCCGTCGGAAAAATCCTTGATCACCGTCCTCCCCAACTCGATATTCATGTACTGGCAGATCTCGTGTGCCAGATCCGTGTTGGCCCGGCCGGAGAACACCCGCACTCTTCCGTTATCACTCATGCCTGTATCGGTCCCTGTCCTTGGAAACAGTGGTGGCTGGGGCGGGAGGATTCGAACCTCCGAATGCAGGATCCAAAATCCTGTGTCTTAGACCACTTGACGACGCCCCAAAAATTCGTTCAACCTGAAACCTGGTTTTCGCGCTCCGCTTCCCTCACGCAAAAAGCTGTGTGCACCCCGCCGAAACAGTCCGGCTCCCCGCATTCGCCTTGGTTGTCCGGTGAAATTTAAATTATGACAAAATGGGCAGGAGATATTGAGCCCGGGTTCGACTGGGGTTTCCCGCAGGTTGGCGTTCGGTCCTCTGCCTGTCAGGGATAATCGAGCATCTCTTCAGGCAGGAACTCCGCGAACCGGGAAACCGTCTCGGTCACAAAGACGTCCCAATCGGTTGCCTGAAGACGGGCAAAGGCCTGCTCAGCCTGCTCCCGGCTGGTGAAAACGCCGAACACGGCGGAACCGCTGCCGGAGAGGAGCACCCCCTCCGCATCGAGCGCACTCAACGCGTCCCGGGCCTGCTTGACGACCGGAAACCGTTCTAAGACATAGGGTTCCAAGTCATTGTGGAGATGGGCGGCCAGACCGGCGACATCCGATCGAGAAAAAAATTTTTGCAAAATACTAATCGTTTTCGGGGGGTTGTCAATTCTAAATTCAGGCCGCGATAGACCTCTCCGGTAGGCACCACCAGGCGCGGAAAAATAATAACAATGTGCATTTTTTCAGAGGGTTCCAAAGGCTCGAGCACCTCCCCCCGGCCGCGCCCCACGGCCTGCGGCGCAGACAGGAAAAACGGAATATCTGAGCCCAATCGGGCAGCAAATTCATGCAGGGCGGATCGATCCAATCTGAGATCCCACAGCCGGTTGAGGGCCCACAGCACGTACGCCGCGTTGCCGCTGCCGCCGCCCAGCCCGGCACCGGCGGGGATTTGTTTTTTCAAGCGGATACGGCAACCGCGGCCCGCTGCGGCCGGAACCGAGTCGCGCAACATCTCCGCCGCGCGCACCACCAGGTTGCTGCCGTCGGTGGGAATGCCGGGGGCGTCGCAATCGAGCGAAACGCCCCCATCCTCCGATTCCAGTTCGATTTGGTCGTACAGGCTCACCATCTGAAACAGGGTTTCGAGTTCGTGAAAGCCGTCGTCGCGCTTGCCCAGGACGAACAGGCCGAGGTTGATCTTTGCGGGTGTGCGGAATTTCAGTTTCATGGAACGTTTTCGGGTCAGGGTGCGGCGCGGCCGGGGAACAATTCGAACACGTCATCGGAGATGGCCGGGTTCACCTGCGGGTTGCGGTAACTCAATATCACTTCATCGTTTTCATGGTGGCGCTGGACCGTGACCCGGTGCGGGAAGTACACGGCACCGATCCATTTCGCCTCCGTCCACACCACCGAATACAAGGCTTCGCCGTTCTTGAACCGTGTCATGCCAACGGGATGCAGGGTGTCGGCATCGATCTCGATCCGGGTGCGTTCTTTGCGGATGGGGTCTTCCGCATCCATCACGTAGAGGTTGCCCGCGCGGGCGGTGATTCGTTCCACCTTCAATCGGTCGTAGCGCGGCACCTTTCCCAGAAAGACGCTGATGAATTCCGCGAAATCGAACGACGTGCCGAACAGGTCGGCCATCATGTACCACGCTTCGGCGCCGGTATGCACGACATTTTTCTGCGGGTCGTAGATCTGGATGTTGCCGGGATTGAAGATGAACACGCCCAGGGGCTGGCCGAAATTGCTCAGCGTGTCCAGTCGAATGGACCGGTCGTTCCTCGCCACCACGGTCTGGCGGAGTACGTGGTCCACCAGCCGCGTGCGGATACGCGTAGTGACAAAGGAACGAACGCTGTGAACGCTGTTGTGATGGCGGGCGAGCGCCTGGAGAATGGTTTCATCGGAAACGGCCTGGACCGGCTGGGGCCCGGACGTGGGGGGCGTGGTCTGGCAGGCGGACAGCGCCAGCAAAGCGAGACCGAAAAAACAACTGCGAGCGGTATGAAAGACTGTCATGGAGTGAACCGGAATTCGTTGCCACCCGGCCGGGGTCAGCGTGCCCCCAACATCTCGTCGGCTTTGCGGATTTTTTCCTCAAGCTGGTCCAGGTCCGGAACTTCGCCGCCGGGAGCGCTCTCCTTTTGCCGGGTGAGGACAAGGCTGGTCTTCCACGCCTTGCGGGCTTCCCCGATGTTTTTCAGCGAAAAGTGGATATCGCCCAGGTGGTCATACAAAACCGGGTCCGGCTCGGTGTAAATGAGCGCCTTTTTGATGTGGGTGAGGGCTTTTTCCGGCTCGCCTTTCTTGTAATAAATCCAGCCCAGACTGTCGAGGAAATACCCGTTGCGTGGCTGGATGCTGAGTGCCTGCTCCAGATGGTACAGTGCGCGGTCGAGCTTGATGTTGCGCGACGCGTACATGTAGCCGATGAAGTTATGCGCGTTGGAGTGGTTCGGGTTGATTTCCAGCGCCTTGGTCATGTTGGCGATGGCGTCCTCGTACCGTCCCATCCGTTCCAGCAAAGCGCCCTTTTCAAAATAATAGGCATCGTGCGTTTTGTTGAGCGCAATGGCGCGGTCGATCGCCTTCAACGCTTCCTTGTTGCGGTTGAGCGACATGTAAGCCAAAGTCAGCGCATGGTACAGGCGGTGGTTGTGCGGATCCAGTTCCACCGCGCGGTCAAGCAGGTTCACCGACTGCGGCATGTTTGCATTGAGCCCGTACAGCCGGGCCAGTTTGAGCAGGACTTCCACCGAATCCGCCTCACCGGCATGACGGCGGTAGGCCTCGATTTCCTGAATGGACTTGTCCGGGCGACCCAGCACTTCGTAAATGCGGGCGATGGTGAAGCGCACTTCCCTGTCCTCGCCTTTCGCCAGCACCAGGCGGAATTCATCGACCGCTTCCAGGTACATGACCTGCTGGTAAAAAATGGCGCCGATCATGCGGTGAATGTCCGGCTCCGGCAGGGGCATCTCGGAAAGCGTCACATTCCCCGAAAGCGTTTCGGATACCGGGTCCCATGCCTGGTTGAGAGAATCATAACGGTCCGCCACAGCCACATTGGACGGATCCAGTTTTTTGAGAATGCGGTACTGGGTGATGGCTTCCTGGTATTTTTCCTGATGTTCCAATGTCAGCGCCAGGGCCTGCCGCGCCTCGAACATGCTGGGCCGGAGCGAAACCGACTTTTTCAGCTTGTCCTCGGCATCTGCAAAATCCTGCGTATCCAGAAGCGTGCGACCGTAGTAATAAAATCCCAGCGTGTTGGCGGGATCGATCACCGATACCTTGTGGAACCAGTCACGCGCCTCGTCAAACCGGTTCAACTGCCGAAGTGCGGCGCCGGCCATCAAAAACGCACGCGGGCTTTTGGGATCCAGTTCGGCAACCTTCTGGTAATGCTCCAGGGCTTCCTTATAGCGGCCGCGGCTGGCCAGGATGTCGCCCACGATGGTGTGCATGCGGGTGTTGTCCGCGAACTTGCGCAGGCCGCGCTGTCCCAGCTGCAGAGCCTCTTCCAGTTTTCCGATCCGCTGGTAAAGCACCATCATGTGGGTGAGAAACGGTTCGTGCTCGGGTTCTAATTCCACCACCTTCGAATAGTGTTCGGCGGCGCGGTCGAAATCGCCTTCCCGCTCATACTTGAGGTCCATCATGAAGTGGTAGTACGCGCGCGGGTCACGAAAGCGGCCGGGGTTCTGTTCGTTGAGCTTGCTGATGTGGCGGACGGCGTAGCTGTCTTCGAAATCCGGGGTGCCTTCCGCAATCTGGATATCGAAACCGGGCACCGAGTCGGAGAGGTTGGCACAATTGGACAACCCGACCGTTGCGGCGAACAATAAGGCCACAAAACGGAACTTGTGCGCCAGCCGGGTGAGGGTTTCCTTGAGGGCCGGATCCGCAATGCGGTCCAGCGAACCCGCGTCTACAGGTAAAGCGGGATTGGGGTGTGGCAACTTTGTGTTTGGCATACGTTTGGGTTTCCTTTTAGTGGACGGCGGCAGGGTCTCCGGCTGGATGTCGTAGTGAATGCGGGTGAAACGGGAGGTCCGGAGGGACCGGTTCAACCCTTCCAGAATCCGGGTGTCCAGCGCCTTCAACGGGGCCAGCCATTCGCGGCCCTCCACCTGGACGAACAGGGTTTTTTCCGTGACCCGGGTGATGGTTGTGTGGCAGGCAAGCTTTTCGCCAACCAGGATCTCCCACGCGAAACCGATGCGCTCGGTCACGTCTTCATCGCTTTGCTCCGGGATGGCCGTGAGCACGTCGGGAAGCACGTTGCGAATCGACGTCCAACGCTGCGTGCGGCCGGACCCGTCTTTCATGATCAACACTCCTGATTCCATCTATTGAACCATTTTAATGGGACCGGAACCCTTTTGAAACCATTTATTGTGCGAAGTCTCGCGCACGCGGGTGAATGGCACGCGAAATGGCTTCTAAATCGATGAATTCGGAATCGGGAAGGTTTGCCGGATTCGAATGCCCGTTCACTTCTCCGCGCAGTCGATGCAGCGGGTGCTGGTGGGATCGAACTCCAGCCGACGCAGGTCGATGGCCTCGCCGCACACAAAACAGTCGCCGAAGCGCCCGGTATCCATACGGCGGAGCGCGCCTTCGATCCGGACCAGCATCTGCTGGTTGCGCCGGGCCGCTTCCTGTGCCATCTGCTGGTCCTGCATGGCGTCCATGCGAGACAGGCGGCCCATGCGCGCCTGGTCCAGCTCCACCGGTTTCGTCGAGGCCTTCGACGCGGCGTCGAGCGCCGTCAATTCTTCCTGCAGGGTGAGCAACTGGTGGCGCAGGCGTTCGAGGTCTTCGGGTTTCATGAGGATCCCTCCGTTGCGGCACCGGCGACCGCTTGCGGTGAACATTCGCCGTGTGCCGTCAGGTGTAACGCAATCCGACGGCAAAATCCACACTCAATCCCCGCCACCTTGCGCCGTGACCGTGCCTCCACATTTGCCATTTCATACACGGGGATTCCGACTATAATGCCGGGCGATGTCCTTTTTCTCCGAAGAACACAGGCTGGCCGCCACCCGGCGGATCCTGCAACACGTGGGCGAAACCCTCAATGCCCGCTTCTCCGTCCGCCTCTGGGAAGGATCGGTGATCCCGCTGGGCCGCGAGGTGGATGAGCGGTTTTTCATCGCCATCAACGGCCCCGGCGTGCTGGGGGGACTGTTGCGGAAACCGACGCTGGAAAACCTGCTCCTCGAATACGTCAAGGGCCACCTCGAAATCCACGGCGACCTGATCGACTTCATCGCCCTCCTGCGCGACCGGCAGATGAAGAAAAACCTGAAGAAGCTCGACAAGTTTTTCCTTTTGCGGCAGGCTCTGCCACTGTTGTTCGCACCCGCCGCCGACAAAACGGTTCAACACGAATACACCGACGATGCGATCGGCCGCGACGAAGCGCGGCGCGACAACAAAAAGTTCATCCAGTTTCATTACGACATCAGCAACGAGTTTTACGCGCTGTTTCTCGATGAGGAAATGCAGTACTCCTGCGGCTACTTCAAGGACGCGGAAAACTCTCTCGACCAGGCCCAGCAGGACAAACTGGAAATGATCTGCCGCAAACTGCGCCTCCAGCCGGGCGAAACCCTGCTCGACATCGGCTGTGGCTGGGGCGGGTTGATCTGTTACGCCGCCCGCCATTACGGGGTGACGGCGCACGGCGTGACCCTGTCGCAGAGACAGTTCGACTTCGCCACGGAAAAAATCAAACGGCTCGGCCTGGAAGACCGCGTCACGATCGAACTCCGCGATTACTCGACGCTGGAAGGCACCTACGACAAGGTGGTGAGCGTCGGCATGTTCGAGCACATCGGCATCGCCAACATGCCCGCGTATTTCAAAAAAATCCATTCCCTGCTGAAGGACCGCGGCATCCTGATGAACCACGGCATCTCGCGCCGCGCCAAGGCGTCGCGCCGCAAGGCGCTCAAGGTCCGGCCCGAACGCCGCCTGCTGTTGAAATACATCTTTCCCGGAAGCGAGCTCGACAACATCGGCCACACCGCCGACGTGATGGAGATCGCCGGGTTCGAGGTGCGCGACATCGAGGCCTGGCGCGAACATTACGGGCTGACCTGCCAGCACTGGTACCGGCGGCTGGAAGCGCGCCGGGAGGAGGCCATCGGTTTCGTCGGTGTGGAGCGGTTTCGCATGTGGGCGCTGTACCTCGCCGGGGTGTCCACCGGGTTCCGCGACGGCTCGATGCACATCTGCCAGGTGGTGGCGACCAAACGCGGCCCGAAAGGCCCCTCCGGCCTGCCCCTCACCCGCGACGACCTGTACCGGTAGGTTGCACCTAAGGCAACGGGTTCGATTTGAAATTGGGCCCTCAGATCATCGCTCCGCCCTGGAACGCATTACCCCATTCCCTCCGCGCGTGGCGCGGCGGCTATAGTTGTGGTTTACTGAAGTCCTTATGCGCACCCGCACCGTCCTCCTCATAACCGGCATCGGCTCCATCCTGCTGTACCTCGGCCTGTGGCGGCTCTCGCTCCAGTTCAACTGGGGCGAAGGCTACGCCGAACGGCCGATCCTCGCCTACCTCGCGCTCTACGCCGCGCTGTTCGGGCTTTACGCTTGGGCCGCATGGAACATTTTGAAGACGCAGTACGACTGGAACACGTTGTGGCTGATCCTCATCCTGGGCCTGCTGTTTCGCGGCGCGATCCTGCCCGCCAACCAGATCCAGGAAGACGACATTTACCGGTATCTTTGGGACGGCAAGGTGTTCGCCCACGGCATCAACCCGTTCAAGTATTCGCCCAACGAAGTGAGCCGTATGAAGGAGTTCATGATCCGCGACCCGGCCAGCTTCGAGGCCACCTACACGCCGGATCAAATCCGCGAGCTGACAAAACTGTATCAATTGAAATGGGCGAGCGACCGCAGCCTGGTGTACATGGAACGGATCAACCACCCGGCGGTGCCGACCATCTACCCGCCGATGGCGCAGTACGTGTTCCGCCTGGTGCACACGCTGAAACCCGACAGCATCGCCATGATGCGGCTCGCGTTTTTCGTGTTCGACCTGATGGCGGTCGCCTTCATCGCTCTCACGCTACGCGCGCTGGGGAGGAACCCGAACCTCTGCCTCGTCTATTACTGGTGCCCGCTCGTCATCAAAGAGACGTTCAACTCGACGCACCTCGACATCATCGGCATCGCCTTCTTGACGGGCGCGATCTATTTCCTCGTGCGCGCGCGCTATTACGCCGCGTACTTCTTTCTCGCGCTCAGCGTGCTGGGCAAGCTGTACCCGGCGATCCTGCTGCCGCTCTACCTCAAGCGCCAGTTCCAGAGTTTAAAAGCAAAGGGAAACCCGCCGTGGAAAGCCTGCGCTCTGGGCGTGGCGCTGTTTGCGGGCGTGGTGGCGGTGGGTTACGTTCCGTTTGTGAACATTGGGCGCGACGCGTTTGAGGGCCTCGAGACCTTCACCACCTACTGGCAGAACAACGACAGCCTGTTCGCGCTGGTGCTGTGGTTTTACGGAACCGTGCTGGGGGTGTCGTCGGAGTTGCCCGTGGGGTTTTCGTACGACCTGCCGTCATTGCTGGCCAAGATCACCGTGCTCATCATCGTGCTCGCCGTGCTGGCGTACCTGTTTTTCCGCAAGGCACACAGGGGGAGGACGCCGACCGCGCCTGCCTCGGCGATCAGTTCGTCATCATGGGACTGGTGTTTCTGCTCAGCCCGGTGCAGAACCCGTGGTACCTGATATGGGTGGTGCCGTACCTGTGTTTCTTTCCGTGGCGGTCGTGGGTTCTGCTGACCGGACTCCTCGGCTTCTACTACCTCGATTTCTATTTCGAGTACCAGGACATGAAACCTCTCATCCCGTGGATCGTGTGGATCGAGTTCACCCCCTTCTACCTCGCCTTTGTGTATGAGTTTTGGGTGAGGGGACGAAGCCATGAAACAAAGCCACATTAGCCAGCCTTACGGTAGTCAATAAACCAGATAATGATCCGCATTCTGGATAATTTCTAACATTTCCGAAAGCATGATGGGTGTCAGATTGGAGTCGATGTCTTCGGGCTCGATTTTGTAAAGAAGCATCATGGTCCGGTTTATTTTCAAATCCGCGCCCTCGCTTTTAAGAAATGCCAAGTATTCTCCGTAGTCAGAAGGGATGCGGCTCAAATCCATTCCGAATTGTTCGGAAAGCGTCATGCGTTCTCTTTCTGGAAGGGCCGCCTTGTCCATAGGTGTTTGATCCGCGCCAAACCATCCGCCTTTTTTGACGGACGTGACTGCGCTTCCATCGAACAACAACGTCACCCGGTGTCCTTTGCGCAATGCCGCAAGGGCCACATTGGGTGCAACACAAATTTGCGCATCGTCTTCATCCAATGAAGTTTTGACATGAATTAAAAAATGCTTTTGGGTAAAACTCTCATTCCCATTTTCCGCTTGCGCTCCTGCCGCAAGAGAAATGAAACAAAAAATCATACCGGTGAGCGCCGCGAATTTTTTAAACATAATTAGGCCCTATCCAATCAGTCCCTCCCCTACAAAAAATCCGGTGGGTGTTCCGCCGAAAAGAGAGAAAGGGAAGGGGGATTTTCTACTCCAGTCGGCGGAAACCCGAACGGGGCGACCGGGTGCGATTGCGATACCGGCCGGTTTTAAAGCGGCTGGCCGAGCCCGGCTTGTTTGAGCGCCGCGGTATCCAGCCCCGTGCCGCAGCAGGCGGCGAGCCGCCCGTCGATCACCACTGCGGGCACCGACCGGATGCCCAGCCGTTGGGCCTGCTCCGCCACCTCAGGCTGAGTCATGTCCCGCACCGTCACCTCGCAGGCATCGCAGGCAAGATCGCGGACCGTGGCGATGGCGTCCTCGCACACCGCGCACCCGGCGCTGTAAATTTCGACGTTTCGTTGAGCGGTCATGACGACCTCCTTTCGTTTGTATAGAAAACATCAGGAAACCTTTTCAGGAGCGAAACAAGCCGGACAGCCTGCTTCCGACCGGCTCTTTGTTACGGGCCAAGCGTTCCAGACAAAGGCAGTGAATAAAATAGCCATGCCCCCGTATTCGACGATGGGCTGGTTGAAATAAAATTTTCCCGCAAGAAGAAAGACGGAACCCACCAGGCCCAAAATGAAAGGACCGTAGCCTCGCCGCCGTTCGGCCCGGTAAGCCAACACACCCAGCGCGGGCACCAGCAACACGGCCATCATGGGCAGGAGCCACGGCGTGTAATTGATGAAGTCCAATCCCATCACCCCCAGCAGCCACGCATACGCGGGCCAGCATGCTGGGCAAGTGAGTTTCGGCAACAACGCCACGCCCAATACAGGCGCCACGCCGGAAAAACGTGTGACGGCGTTTTCAGTGTGCGGCTTCAACTTGCGCACGATGACATCCACCGGCGGCGCGCCGTGGAATCCGCCTTTGCTGTCGGCGTACAACCGGCAATGCCCGGCTTCCGTGTCCGGCGACAAGGCAACGTCGCGGCCATGCACCAGCAGGGTCGGCGAGCCACAATTCTTTACACGAGGAGGCGCGTCCGCCGCGCTCCGTTCCCATTCCTGCCAAGTGGGCGGCAACTCGCACGACGCCAGCGCTTCCCTTAAGTTGGCGCGGGCGGCGTCCACGTTGGGGCAATCCTTGTCATAAACGAGTTCGATCCAGTTCATGAAAATTCGACTTCCTTTTCGTTCGTCATGGGTCTAGCATAGAACCTGTAGTCACTACAGGATCAAGAGAATTTTTAAATTTTTTTCGAGGCGAGTCATGGCGGACCCAATGACCATTGGCGGGCTTTCCAAACAGACGGATTGCAACATCGAAACCATCCGTTATTACGAAAAGATCGGCATGCTGCCCACACCGCGCCGCACCGAAGGCGGACACCGCGTGTACAACGAGACCCATGCGCGCAGGTTGCAGTTCATCCGCCGGGCGCGGGCGCTGGGGTTTCCGCTCGACGAGGTGCGCAAACTGCTGGCCTTATCGGAGGACAAACCAAAATCCTGCGGCAAGGTGAAAACGCTGGCGGAGGGGCACCTGGAGGACATTCAATCGCGCATCCGCGACCTGAAGGCGATGGAAAAAGTGCTGAAACAACTGGTAAGCCAGTGCACCGGACGCACCGCCCCGGACTGCCCCATCATCGACAGCCTGCAGAATTGAATAACAGTTTGGATGTGGAAAGTATGGCTCTGCCCTCCTTGCTTATCGAAACCGCCGTCTGCACCCATTACAAGAAAAGAAAATTTGCCACAGATACACACAGATGAACACCGATGAAAACAGGCCAAACAAAAGGTCTTCATGCTTTTCATATGGATATTGTGTTTCAAGGCTTTTATTCTGTTTTTATGGGTAAGACAGTGTTTGCAAAGTTAAATACCATCTTCCTCTTGGGCATCCTATTCCTGCCTCCGCCTCTATATGCCACCGAAACAAACAAGGAAATTTACGTCCCTGAAAACCTTGAAGAGGCTCACCTGGAATTAGAGAGAATGCTTCCAACGGATCTCATTGCCAAAATTAAAAATGGGACCGAAGCAGAAATGGCTTTTTACCACCACGGGGTAGGAACAAGAATCCGAAACCTTTGGTTGTGGCCGGATACCCGCCTTAAAAAATACTTTAATGAACGGGGCATTTTTCACCCCGACGATATGTCAGGAATTATTCTTGATACCTTCTGGTGCCGATTAAATAACAAACCGTTCCGGCTGGAAGAAAGGATTCATTACTATAAGCAGTTCTGGGAAGCCAACACACCACCCGATAGAGTCAGCCCCACAGATGGAGCTGAGATTGACTGGATACTAAAAATCCATAAAGGCGGCAACCCGTTGCAAGTAATCCATCTGGGAGTCAGTAAATCGGACAATTCGTTTTGGCGGTTCGAATACCCTTCTCCAAAACACATCGAACCCGCCCTGCCCGAGGAAATTGAAGACCTGAAAGAGAAGTGAATGACAACACCAAGGCCGGTCTGTCATTCTGAACACAGTGAAGAATCTATGTTCTGATTCTGGAAAATGTGAACCCGTCTGAGATGGGGCCACCACGCCCCGCCTGTCTTGAAAGCATCCTCCACGCGCCTTTTCCACGCAGTGAATCAGACGTTTTCGAGCACCAGTTCGTGGAAGGATTGGATGCGCGGTTGGGTGTCGGGGAAGCGGTTGCTGCGGTCGATCAGGATGGGGTGCACGCCGGCGTTCTTCGCGCCGGTGACGTCGGTGCCCACCTCGTCGCCGATGTGGCAGGCTTCGTGCGGCTGGACGCCGCTCAATCTCAACGCTTCCTGAAAGATGCCGATATCGGGTTTGGCCGAGCCGACCACGGTGGAGGCGAGCACGAACTGGAAGTATTTTCCCAGCCCGGTGTTGTCGATGATCTCCGGCAGGCGCGAATCCCAGTTGGAAATCACTCCCAGCACCACGCCGCGTTCTTGCAGGCGGTCCAGCAGGCCGGACTCGGTGACGTCCTCGAACACCTTCCAGCATTCGTCACTGCGGAACACGTCGTAAATCTCGTCGAAGTAGGCGTCGAAGCGTTGCAGTCCGTAGGGCTCGAACACGCGCCTGACCAGTTCCTTCCAGAACCCGCGTTCCACTTCCGGTCCCTTGGCGGTGCCCAGCGATTCCATGCCGCCCATGCTTTTCCAGTGGGAACGGAAAGCTTTGTTGAGCGCGTCCGGCTCGCCGTCGAATCCGTAACCCCGCGCGTGCCGCGCATAGACATCGCCCACCGAAGGGTGGACGCGCAACAGCGTGCCGCCCACATCAAAAAACACCGCCTTGAATTCCTGAATCACGCCAACGCCTCCTGAAATCCTGCCGAAAAAAAAGACGCGCACCCAAGGGGTGCGCGCCCGCTTGCCGCGAAGGCAAGTATAACACCAAATGCAAGGAGGAGGATGCGTTCAGTGCCGGTCTGGAAAGAGGTTCCTGATGGTGACAAGCACGCCAAACAGGACGGCGGAAAATGCCGCGTACCAGCCCAGGGCGTTTTTGCCGAAAAGGTTGATCAAGGGAGTCTGGTTTGCGGTGTAAAACCAGAACATGGCAAAGAAGTACAGAACCGAGAGTCCCAGGTACAGCCGGCCAAACAGCCAGAGGATGGACACCACACCCAGCACGATGATGGTTCCTTCAACAGTCACTTCACAATGCGTCGGCCACATGGTCGTTCCCTCCAATCTATCCGCGCTCAACGATGCCCTTGATGCACGACAGTGAAAAGCAGAAGGAACCCGGTGGTCATGGTGAGGAACATCACCACGATCACGCTGGTCGGCGGCGACTGCAACATGGCAATCAAGGTCAGCTTGTTGGTGGTGACCGCCAGGTACATCCAGGACAAAAACCCCATCCACACCGCGGTTTTGTATTTGCCCCATACCAGGAGCAATCCCACCACCGCAAGGATCGGGCCAAGCTGGTTCATCGGAAACGACAGGTTCAACTGGCTGAGATATTTTGCGACTTCTACCATTACGTCCATGGCTTGAAACATCTCCCAAAAACAGAAAACCAATACAGTCAGGTTTGAACGAAGTTCTATGCCCGCAAAGGAGCAAGCCATGTGCCAAAGGCCGGGAAAGTAGCGTGTGTTTTTCGTCTGAACCTATTAACTAAAATATTTTCAAAAGGTTATAAATTTCATGGGGAAGGGAGGATCGGCAGGGGGAAAAACTTAAGATCGAAGAAATTATTAAATTTTATACAACTACCCTGCCTTAATGAATAAATTTTCATACACAATATTTACTTTTATAAAGTTTTGAACAGGTGGCAGGGGGGACGGTTCGCTTCAGAAGACCGGATTTTGTATTTAAATGAGGGTTTTTCAGTAAATTGCGGGGTTCGCGTTGTAGCGGGAGAGGGCTTCGTTGTAATCCTCCGGTGTATCGATTTCCATACACCCCTCACTCACGACGAAGAAGGGCTTGATCTCACCACCGGGAGCCACCTCGGAAAACGGGATCTCCCACAGGGTGGAGATGAATTCCCCGGGCCGTGCATCGTAGAGCGTGATCAGCCGCTGGGTCAGTTCCTGTGTCAGCAGGAAAAATCCGATGGCCTCGCCGGCGCACTGGTATCGTGATTTTTCTTCGTCGGTGAGGTCACGCTTGGTGACGAAAGAATGGATGTACCCGGTCTCATCGAGGAGCACCTTGGTGGCCTCGGTGTCGTCGATGTCCACCGGCACAATGGCAAACGACGGCGGGGGGCAGTTGGAGACGTACTTTTCCAGCACTTCGCGCGGGTAGAGCACATCGCCGTCCATGACCAAAAGGTCGCCCTCGCGGCCGCGCAGTCCCAGAACCAGCGACAGCGTGTTGCCGGTGGTGCGGTACTCCGGGTTGTCCACAAACTCGACGGGGAGCGTCAGGTCGAGGCCGCCGACGTAGTCCTTCACCGCGTCGCGGTTGTGCCCCACCACGAGCACGGCTTTTTCCAGACCGATGTCTTGCAGGATACGCAAGTGACGCGACAGCAGGGTGTCCTCGCCAAACGGCAACAGGCTTTTATGTGGTATGTCGTCGCGGCCAAGGCGGGACCCGTAGCCGGCAATCAAAATGATGGCTTGCATAAGAACTGGGAATTGTACTAGGACACCGTTCAGGATGCAACGGCCGAGGGGGCGTCGTTGTAATTCATGAGTTCGCCTCCTGGAAGACTGGACAACTTGTGCGAGTAGGTACGGCTGATCCACCCCTGCTTGCCTTTCTGGTACTCCACCTGGAACCACAGCGTGGTTTCCCTGACCAGCGGCACGGTGTCGCCGTTCTTGAGCTTGCCAATCAGCTTGCCGTTTTCCACCGAAGGCCTGGAGCGCACGTTCAGGTAAGTGCCGGGCTCAACGTCCACCTCCACCATGATTTTTATAGCGGGGGACGCAGGTTCCTTTTTAGCCAGCTTTTTGTTTTCGGCTTCGGTTTTTTTCTTGGCCAGAGATTTTTCTTTCGAAGTGGAGAGTTTGCCTGGAACCGGCTCAGGTTTTTTTTCAGTGTCTGGGGAGGGGTGGGCTTTATTTTGTCGAGGGTGGCGGTCTGCGGGGGCGCCTGGGTTTCCACCTCAACAGAGGAAATCACCGGCAGGTCGCCGGGTCCGGTTTTCTTTTTCTCCGTTACCTGAACGGGTAGCTTGGGTTTGGGTAGGGGCACCTTTTTGGTTTTGTCCGGAACCATTTTCTTCGGTTCCTGCTTCGCCAGGGCTTCAAAGGGAGCGATCATCTCCAGCTCTTCGGGCACGTCCTGAACCTCGGTTTGAAGCGACGGCACGTTGCTGTTGGAGGGCGGCACGCTTCCGGGCATTTCCACGGGCTCGGTCAGCTGCGTTACCGGAATTTCCCTGGATTCCGGCACCAGTGGAACCTCGCTGGTCTGGTCCATCGGCTCCACCGCCTCAGGCTTGGGCGCGGATGGCTGAACCTGGATATCCTGATCGTCGAGACTCTTTAAAAAATCATCCAGCGCCTCGTCGGTGACCTCCGAGCCATACGGCTTCACCTTTTTTTTCTGAATCGGGTTTTCAGGTTCGGTCTTTGCCACCTCCGTCGATTCCGGTTTCTCCTGTACCGGCTTCTGCACGCCCGCCTTGCCGAAACTCTCGGAGTCGAAAAAGGAATCACCGGACGGCGCGACAGGCTTTTCCTCGATCATCCCCTTATTTTCAGGTGTCATCTTGCCACTGACGGGAACCTCCGGCAGGGTTTCTTCCGTAAACGGGTCCTTGAAAATGGCCACCTCCTCCTTCGGCTTCGCCTCGGGTTGCGGGGTCACCGTTTCCGGCGTCACGGGCGGAGTCTTGGAACCCGAGGGCACTTCCTTGGATTTCGGCTCCGTACCGAACAGGTCGGGCATGCCGGGTATGAGGGACGACAGGCCGGACGATTCCACACCGCCGTCCAGTTCCTTCAACCGCTGGCGGGCGCGCTGGGCGTTGATGCCTTCCGGGTACTTCTGGAGGAAATCGCGATAGCTCTCAGGCGTGTCCACTTTCCGCACCTGTTCGTAGATCTTGTCCTCCACCTTTTCGATGCGGATCTGGATGCCCTGCTGTTCCTCCTGCGGGGAGATTTCGCGCAGGCGGTCGAGTTTCTGGATGGTGGCGTCGAAACGCTTGTCCTCATACAGAAGGTTGGCCTGGAGTTTCAGCGCGTCGGCCAGGTTCTGGCGCAGCCGCGGATCGGTCGGTTCCAATGCCAGACCCTGTTCGAATTGCTGTGTGGCCTGCGTCAGCTTGTCTTCAAGATAATAGACGCGGCCCAGGTTGTTATGACCGTGAACCGAATCGGGGTAGCGTTTCAGAAACACCTGCCACAACTCCTCCGCCTCCTTCAGGCGGCCCCGGTTCTGAGCATCCAGTGCTTTGTAATACAGCCGGTTGTCCTCGACCTTGAGATCGGGGGGCGGAGTCTCATAATGAGGCGTCAGGCGCTTCGGAGCGCAGGCCGCGACCAACAGGATCAGCAGGCCCGAAAGGGCCCATATGTATTTGTTATTTAAAGGGAACATCTTAAAAGAATAACCTTTTTTTGGAAAGGTCAATAACTCTTGACTTAGATTTTATTTTCAGTAATCTGGACGAAATTTTGCCGGGGGTGTTCTCGTCAGAACTGAGAGCTCTTAAAGGGCAACCCTCTGAACCTGATCTGGGTAATGCCAGCGAAGGGAAGGCACCCATCATAATGAACTGTCATTAAGCTGTACCCTTCTCTTCGACGAGGGTGCGGCTTTTTTTGTTTGTCCATCCTTATTAATGAAATCGAGGAAACGGAAAGTGCGGCTGGTCATCAACGGCGAGGAAAGGCAGACCGATTCCAGCGGAAACCTGGAAGAGTTGCTGAAGGAACTGGACATCACCGCGCCGCACATCGCCGTGGCCATCAACCTGGAAGTCATTCCGCGCTCCCATTACGCCGACACCCTGCTCAAGGAAGGCGACAAGATCGAAATCGTTCACGCCGTGGGAGGCGGGACGTGACCCTTTCTCCCACGCACCCGATAACCCGTAACGCAACGCATTGTTGAGAAAATATCATTATGACAACCACAGCCACTGAATCCGGAACGAACCAACTCAAAATCGGCGACAAGGTGTTCAACTCGCGCCTCATCGTCGGCACAGGCAAATACCCGTCGTTTGAGATGAACAAGCAGGCGCTCGAACTGTCCGGCGCGGAGATGATCACCGTCGCCGTGCGCCGCATCGAGCTGGACAAGACAAAGGAATCGATCCTCAACTACATCGACCCGGAAAAATACCAGCTTCTGCCCAACACCGCCGGGTGCTTCAACGTGAAAGAAGCGGTGATGACCTGCCAGCTGGCGCGCGAGGCGGGGCTCGGCAACTTCGTCAAGGTCGAGGTCATCGGCGACGAGAAAACCCTGTTCCCGGACAACGAAGCCACGCTGGAGGCGTGCAAGCTCTTGGTGAAGGACGGCTTCACCGTCCTGCCTTACTGCATGGACGACGTGGTGCTGTGCAAGAAGCTGGAAGACGCGGGTTGCGCCGCGGTCATGCCGCTGGCCGCGCCCATCGGTTCCGGTCTCGGCATCCGCAATCCTTACAACGTGAAACTGATCCTCGAAGCGGTGAAGGTGCCGGTCATCATCGACGCCGGCGTCGGTACGGCATCCGACGCGGGACGCGCCATGGAACTGGGCGTGGATGGCCTTTTGATGAACACTGCCATCGCGCAGGCGAAAGACCCGCTCAAGATGGCCAAGGCCATGCGGCTGGCCGTGGAAAGCGGACGGCTGGCATTCGAGGCCGGGCGCATCCCGAAAAAACTGTACGCCACGGCGAGCAGTCCCCTGGACGGCATGATCGACGTGTAGCCGGGTTGCAAACGGAGGCACGATGACCGAAGACGAGCAACCGATGAAAACGCGGCTCATTAAAGACGTGGCGGAAGTGAAAGAAGACCAACTGCGGTTGCTGTTGATCACGGACTTGAAGGAGTTTCCGCGTGACCGGCACCTGGATACGGTCGAGGCCGCGCTGAAAGGCGGCGTGCGCGACCTGCAACTGCGGGAAAAGGAGTTGCCTCTGCCCGACCTGTTTTCGCTGGCACTGGTGCTGAGGCAACTGACGTCGCACTACGGTGCGCGGCTTTACATCAACGACCGGGTGGACGTGGCGTTGATGGTCGATGCCGACGGCGTGCACCTGCCGGAATCCGGACTGCCTGCAGGCGAGGTGAAAGCGCGCTATCCGCACCTTCTGGTCGGCGTCTCCACCCATTCGTGGGAGGCGGCCCGGCAGGCGGAGGAAGCCGGGGCCGATTACATCACCTTCAGCCCCATTTATGATACGCCGTCGAAACGGGAGTACGGCGCGCCGCAGGGAGTGGACGCGCTGAAAGAAGTTGCCGGAGGGATGAAGATTCCCGTCCTGGCTTTAGGAGGAATCAACCTGGAACGCATCCCGGAAGTCATGCGGAGCGGCGCCCATGGCGTCGCCCTCATTCGCGGGATCTGGAACAGCACACATATCGAAGACGCATCTTTGCAATACATGCAAGCCATCAAAGGAGAGTTCTGATGAATATGCCCAAGCGCCCTTCCGGCTCCGCCCAGAAGGAAGAACTGATCATCACGCGGGACCCCATTTCCCCCAACAGCAGAAAAGTATACGAAACCGGCAAACTGTTTCCGGACCTCCGCGTGCCGTTTCGGGAAGTGACGCTGTCGCCCACCGCCATCCACAACCCGCAACCCGGCCAGCCGACGGAAGAGCCGAACGAGCCGATCCTGCTCTACGACACCTCCGGACCCTACACCGACCCGGATGTTCAGATCGACGTGCGCAAGGGCCTCGCGCCTCTGCGGGAGAAATGGATTCTCGACCGCGGCGACGTGGAAGCCTACGAGGGCCGCAGCATCCGCCCGGAAGACAACGGCTACAAGTCCGAAGAGCAGATGCAGGACATCGAGCGCTTCGACCGCGCCGGACGCAAAGTGTACCGCGCCAAGCCGGGCTGTAACGTGAGCCAGATGCATTACGCGAAAAAAGGCATCATCACCCCGGAGATGGAATACATCGCCATCCGGGAAAACGCCAAACGCCGCCAGTTGCTGGAAGACGCCGAGCGCGAAGGCCGCTTGGCGGGCAACAGCTGGGGCGCGGCCATTCCGGATGTCATCACCCCGGAATTCGTGCGCGACGAAGTGGCACGCGGCCGCGCCATCATCCCGGTCAACATCAACCACCCGGAGATCGAGCCGATGATCATCGGCCGCAACTTCCTGGTGAAGATCAACGCCAACATCGGCAACTCGGCCATCGCTTCGTCCATTGAGGAGGAAGTCGAGAAGATGGTGTGGGCGACGCGCTGGGGCAGCGACACGGTCATGGACCTGTCCACCGGCAAGAACATCCACGAGACGCGCGAGTGGATCATCCGCAACAGCGCCGTGCCCATCGGCACCGTGCCCATCTACCAGGCATTGGAGAAGGTGGACGGCAAGGCGGAGGAACTGACGTGGGAGATTTTCCGCGACACCCTCATCGAGCAGGCGGAGCAGGGCGTCGATTACTTCACCATCCACGCCGGCGTTCTTCTGCGTTACGTGCCGTGGACGGCGAAGCGCGTCACCGGCATCGTGTCGCGCGGCGGCTCCATCATGGCCAAGTGGTGCCTCGCGCATCACAAGGAAAACTTCCTCTACACGCACTTCGAGGACATCTGCGAAATCATGAAAGCGTACGACGTGAGCTTTTCGCTGGGTGACGGCCTGCGGCCGGGGTCCGGGGCGGACGCCAACGACGCGGCGCAATTTGGCGAGTTGGAAACGCTGGGCGAGTTGACCGAGATCGCGTGGAAGCACGAAGTGCAGACCATGATCGAGGGACCGGGCCACGTACCCATGCACCTCATCAAGGAGAACATGGACAAGCAGTTGAAGGAGTGCAAGGAAGCGCCGTTCTACACCCTGGGGCCGCTGACCACGGACATCGCACCGGGTTACGACCATTTCACCAGCGGCATCGGCGCCGCCATGATCGGCTGGTTCGGTTGCGCCATGCTGTGTTACGTGACGCCGAAGGAACACCTCGGCCTGCCCGACCGCGACGACGTCAAGCAGGGCGTCATCACCTACAAGATCTCCGCGCACGCGGCGGACATCGCCAAGGGGCATCCGGGCGCCCGGGTGCGCGACGATGCGCTCAGCAAGGCCCGCTTCGAGTTCCGCTGGGCCGACCAGTTCAACCTGTCGCTCGACCCGGAGACGGCGCTCAAGTACCACGACGCGACGCTGCCGGCGGAAGGCCACAAGCTGGCGCACTTCTGCTCGATGTGCGGGCCGCAATTCTGCTCGATGAAGATCACGCAGGATGTGCGCGACTACGCCGCCCAGCAGGGTGTGGAAGAAGAAAAAGCGCTGGAGAAGGGCATGGAAGACATGTCCGAAACCTTCAAGAAGAAGGGCGCGGAAATCTACCACCAGATGTAAAATCAAAAAACCCCTTCAGTATCTTCTTCTCAGACGGAGATACTGAAGGGGTTGATCGGTGACGGTTCTTTCGATTTAAAAGTTACCGGTGGGAGGGTCAGCGGCCAATAACTACCGAGACCTTTTCAAAATCTTCCTTTATTTTTTTGAAATTGAACTTCCTGGCGAGCGTCCTCCATTTTTTCGCCAGCTTCGCGGCTTCGCTTCCCAGGGTTTCCATCTTGGTCAAATTCTTTTCAATTTCCGAAACGATTCCCAACCTGACGGAACGGTCGATTTGAGTGAAAATCGACTCCTCGATGTAGATTTTTTCGAAATCGATGGGCATGAACTCGGGGTTGTTTTGCGCCAACTCTTCGTCCGTTTTGAATTCGAAGCTCACTCCCAGCAGTCTCTTCAATACGTCGAATACCTTTTCCCGCCTTAGAGGTTTGACGATCACATCATGAACCCCTTTTTCAAAAAACTTTTCATGATAGTGGTTGAAGGCGGCCGTGGTGGCCATGACCACCTTGATGCCTTTCAAAACGGGGTTGGCCATAATTTTTTCGAACACATCCAAACCATTCAGTTCCGGCATGTAATAATCGAGAAAGATGATGTCCGGCTTCCAAGACTGGAGTATTTCCAGCGCACTTCTGCCGCTTTTGACCACCTTGACATCCGTTCCGATTCCGGAAAGGATTTCCGACAGAACCCTGGCGCAGGTGTCGGTGTCTTCCACAACCAAAGCCTTGACGTGCACGCCCGGGGCCAGGCCTTTGACCAGTTCCAGGGAATCGGTACTTTTTTCCGATTCTTCCTCACCCACCCGTGGCAGGGTGAGCGTGAAGTGAAACTTCGACCCCTCCCCGGGCCGGCTTTCCATTTCCAGCTTCCCTCCAAGTATTTCGACAAGGCGTTGGCTGATGGTCAACCCCAGTCCGGTTCCTCCCTTTTTCAGACCAACCTCTTCCTGGGCAAAAGGCTCGAAGATGGATTCCTTCATATCCTCTGAAATGCCCACCCCCGTATCCGACACTTCGAAATAGAAACGATCCTGGTCCCGGGTTTTGACGCGGAAGACAATCCGGCCCTTTTCCGTGAACTTGACGGCGTTCCCCAGCAGGTTGATCAAAACCTGGCGCAGTTTGTTGACATCGCCTGTCACCAGGGAACTTTCCGGGGTTTCGTCGAATTCCACGACGAAGGCCAGGTCTTTCTGATCGCATTTCCACTTGGTCATGATGGTGAGGTCCCCGACCAGGTTGGCCAGGTTGAACTCTTCTTCATTGAGCATGTGCTTGCCGGACTCGATCCTGGAAATGTCCAGAACGTCGTTGATCAAACCCAGAAGATGATTGCCCGCCCGGAAGATGTTGGATATTTTCTCCCTTTGGACCGGGTCCAGTTGTGAATCCTGTTTCAGGATCTGGGTGTAGCCCATGATGGCGTTCAGGGGAGTCCGGATTTCGTGGCTCATGGATGATAAAAATATACTTTTGGCCCGGTTTGCTTTTTCAGCGTGTTCCTTGGCTTCGAGATATTCACGGGTCCGCTCGTCCACCATTTTTTCAAGGTTGGCCGTGTAGTTTGAGATTTCGTCCGCCATGCCCTGGAATCCGTGAGCCAGTTCCCCCATCTCATTGTTCGCATCGAGGGCAAAGTCCGCCTTCTTCCACTTGCCTTGCCGAAAGGCTTCCACCCCCGTCAGCAGTTTTTGAATGGGGTTCGTGATCGAGCGGAACAAGATGAAGCATAAAACGATCAATAAAACGGCGGCAACCCCAATGGCTGACAAGATGTTTTTCTTTAATTGATAATAGGGAGCCAAGATTTCATCGGTATCGAAAGTAAGCACCAGTCTCAAGTCGCCGAAATCATTTTGCAGGTGTTGCAAAGCATAACTTCTCAAAACATGGTTATCCAGATTGATCTCAAAGCCATGTTGCAGGGTCTCGAGTTTTTCCTCCAAACTTTTTATGGACTCCAGGTTTCTTTTCGCCGGCACCTCTTGAAAACCATCAGGTCCCTTGATACCGGAACCGATCACCAGGTCCCGGCCAAAAGTTAATAGAAATTCGATGTTTTTATACGAATGTGATCTCAGTTCCCTCACCAGGTTTTGTCCCAACTCGTCCACCATGATTTCCGCCTTGAGCATTCCAAACTCCTGTCCCAGTCTGCGCTCCAACCGGAAGGGGGTTTTGACGATGACGGACAGGGATTCGACCTGGTTGGACCCATTACTCACTTCCGGTTTGATCAGGTACCCATAGTTTTGGCGGGTCTGGAACCATTCTTCCTGTGAGTAAACAAACTTGTCCGGTTTGGGCCACCCGGCAAAAACAACGCCCTGGTTATTGATGGCGATGATGGAATCGAAAACGCGGTGTCCGGAGATCCGCCAGGGAAACCGGATGAAGTGAAATATCAGGTCGGAAGCCTTGTTATCCAGAACCCGGCCGATATGGGGGTGCAACTGCCGACCGTTCCAGGAATCGGAAACCTCTTCAATCAGTGCGTTTCCATCGGGAGAATTGAAGCGCTTGTTGGAAGCATTTGCATGCTGGACCAGGATGGGGTTGCTGGCCAGGGACTGGAGTTTTTGAACCTGAAGATCGAGTAATTCCCCGATTTGTTCAAGGATTTCCTGGCTCAACAGTTCAACATTGTGTGCGTTTTGGTCAACATAGAGTTTTTTGAAATTATCAAGGGACACTACGGTAAAAAGGCCAATAAATAAAATAAAAATGACAACAACCAAAACCAATACATTTTTGATTTTCATTGTGTCCCTCCCCTTGAGGAAAAGGGTCATTTTTGGATCCGAAAATATTATTGGCCCGAACCATTATCGGTTTTGGTTCCCTTTAAGGTATTCACTCAATACCCTGCATCTTTTTTCGCCAAGCAGGGAGAAACACGCTTTTGGAATTATTTCGTCTCCAACCTGCACTCTTGCAGTAAAGAGTTTCTCAAATTTTCATTGATGGGACACCAAAATATTTCCCGGGTAGGTCATTCATTTTTTTTGATTACCTTTTTTAGTATAATTCGCTTTGACCCAAAACCAATTACTTTTTAATTGATAATTCTTAAAATTTAATTTTTCAAAAAGGGCCGCGAAAACCCCTAACCGGCGCTTTTTCAATAATCCCCATGTATCCCGTTACAGCCTTTAGGCTGATCTGGTAATCGGATACATCGGGAAGGGAGCTGCCCCAGCCATTCTGGCATACCGCCCTGTTCGCCCGCTTGAGAACCACGGGGCACCGATTTTTCCTCATCGACCGTCAAATCTTTCAGTGAATGCATCCCACCCGGAATGGGGAAACCCGCATTGCATTCAGGACTGGCTCATCGCGCCATCGGCGTTTTGAACGCTCCTTAAAAGTTCGATTATTTTTCTGTTGTCGAACCGCTTCAAATGTTTTTTCAATTGCTCCACAGAAAGCGCTTCGCGCTCTCCCAGCTTTGCAATCTGGTTGAGTTCATTTTCCAATTCCATCACCTTTCCCAGGCGGGATGGAATCCATTTCGGCCATTGAGAACCCGCTTTACCGGTTCCCATTCACGGATTTCCTGATGGTAAGGGCTCTCGGGGTCGGACCTTTCCTCCAGGGTCAGGCCCGTATGGCGGCTGGTCAGGACCACGTGGCCCTGTCCGTTCAACAGGTAATACTGCAGGCTGTGATAGTTCGATTCCTTCTTCAAATTATCCAGAGCCGTGCTGACGAAACGCAGGTTGAATCCCGCCTTGAGCAGGCCGATGACCCGATTCAGATCATCCTTGATCTGGGCAATCACGTTGAGGGAATAGGACTGCGTACTGGAATCGAACTTTACAACCTCAATCCGGGTGTTCAGGATTTCAATGAATTCCTGAAACACGCCTCATCTCCCTGGTTGTAATCGCTGCTTTTCGGATACACTCCAACGGTTCCCGCAAAGGCATCGACGGCAATGAACTCGGTGAAAACGGGAAAGCCGTGCTTCTTCCGGTAATATTCGACTTACTTCCGGAACATTGCTGAAGCGTCGTTTTTCAGAACGCTCCTTGAAAACGCAGAAAGGGCTTGCCCGTCCAGGCCTGATCCCTCGCCTCCATGACCTGCTCTACATCTTTTCTTGCCGAGAAGAACGCATTGGATTCTTCAGCCAGCTGAACCAAATCCTTCCCGCTCGCTATCCTCTCCACCTCTTCAATCCGGTTTGACAGCATTTGATTCAGGATCTCAATCTGGTCTTGAGCAAGACCGAGCACTTCCTGCCCTGCGCGCTCCTCGAAAACCTGCTGCGATGAATCAAACAGGAAAAATCCAACCGCTCCAATGCCGAACCCAAACAATAAAATAAGCAAATTCAGTTTCCAAATCAGCTTCATGGTAATGTGTCCCCCCTGTACAATCCGGATTCCTGGGCTTCCCGGATATCAAACATCAAAATGAATGCAAAACTTGATGACCTGTATCACTTCATTCACTTCCCTTGGAGATTCAAAATGCCAAGTGGCGCCGTCCACCAAGCACCGGGCCCGGCATCCGGGAAGGCAGGGATTTCTCTCACTCATATGCACCGCTGCCACATGGACATTCGGTTTGTGGTCTTTCACGATCTTGATGGGACTCATCCCTTCCCCTTGTGGAACTTCGGGCTCGATTACGGCAAAGTTAATGTTCAAGGCATTGATGGACAGAATCACCTCCTCCATCGAATGAGCGTGTAAAATTTCCAAACTGCTTGACTCACAGGACATCTCCAGCAAATCACCCAGCAAGGCTCCGTAATCTTTGTTTCGATCCAGGATCAGAATTCTCATTTCAAGGTCTTTCGCTTCCGCTCCGATGAAGCCATGGGTTTCCCTGCGAAGCCCTATTTCTGCATTGTGAACAAAAGCCCCCAAAGCCTTCTCCTTGCCCTCCGCTTAGAAAACGCTTTCAATTTGATTGGCAAGCCACGTTCAGCCATTCAATGACCCTTTCCAGGTCCGCAACCCGGTTGAAATGCCATTGAGCCCCGTACTCCACGCACAACATGGGGCATTTAAAATCGCATCGATTTACAGGATTCAGGTGGACCGCCACAATCGGCGTATTCGGTACGTTGTCCTCCAAGACCTTGATCAATCCCAGGCCCCCCAAAGTGGGAAAATCCGGGTCCACCACAATCAGGTCGAAGGTTTCATGGAGCACGCACAGCACCACCTCTCTCATGGTGTTGGCATGCGAAAATTCAAGTTGCTTTCCGTAATGTCCCAGTTTCAGGTATTGTTCGAGGATGGTTCCCTGCTCCCTGTCAGGTCCAATGAGTAAAATGTTCATGGTCTGGCCTCCTTCATTTCCTTGTCTTTCACGCTTTGCGCACAGCGGAATCCGATGCCGTCGGTTTTGAGCGCGAACCCGCCCTTGCCGCGCGCTGCCGTTCGAATATCTGCCGCAAAGCTGTGCCAGGAGCCGCCCCGAATGACTTTAAGAATGCCCTGCCCGGGCCCCTGGGGATTGCGCACGGGTCCCCACCTGTAATAATCCGGGCTGTACCAGTCGGCCACCCATTCGCGGACGTTGCCCGCCATATCGAGCACGCCATAGGGAGAAGCGTTTTGCGGTTGGGATCCCACCGGCCACAGGGTGTTGCGGTCCTCCCAGTTGTGGGCGAAGTTGGCGGCATTCTGCAAACGCGGGTCCCCGCCCCAGGGGAACATGCGGCCATCGGTGCCGCGTGCCGCTTTTTCCCACTCCGCTTCGGTGGGCAAACGCTTTCCCGCCCAGAGACAGTAGTCCACCGCGTCGTACCAGGTGATCTGCACCACCGGCCGTTTCCCAATGTCCTTTTCCCCGGAAAGGGGCCCGTCTCCATAAGGATTGGGCGGTTCCTTGCGGTGAGCGGATTTTATGTAGGCGAGGTAACGGGTGTTGGTCACCTCCACCGAATCGATGTAAAAACCGTCCACGAATACCTCCCGCTGGGGCCGCTCGTCGTCGCGGCCCGAGCCCTCGACGTTGCCCATCAAAAACGGTCCTTCCTGAACCCAGACCATTTTTACCGGATCCCGGCTGAGTTCCACCTGCCCCGCATTGGCAGGCGACAGGCCCGCTCCGAACATGCACATCGTCCAGATCAAAACGGCCCACCATTGTTGAATGGCGGGCTTCACCATTTGTCGGTTGCGTTCCGGCTTCATCGTTTGGGTTCCTGGCTGGCCTCCACAACGTGGTGGCTGAGGGTTAATATTTGTTGGTGGAATCTCCCGACCTGTTTCCAATCCCGGTTTTCAGCCGCCGTGTAGGCTTCAGCCAGAAGATGACGACATTCGTGCAGATTGCTTTCCAACTGGGTCTGAATGGAGGGCGAGGCCAGAGTCCCCCCCAGAGCCGCGTGGTGATACACCTCCCAAGCCAATTCCACCGCGTTTCGGGCTTCAATGATTTTCTTGTTCGACCAGGGATCGCCGATTCCCACCGGGTTCTTGTGCATAGTTTCTGCAGGTGACGTCGCCACCGTCGCTAAAAAAACTCCCAGGATCATCCAGAAAACCAGCAGGATGAAATCGCGGGTGCGGGTCGCCTCTGCTTCATTTGGAATTTTGGATTTCATGATGCAGCCCCCCTGATTAACAAAAGTCTGAAGGATGTTCCAACCTCCCGTCTCCGCAAGGGAACTTACGAAGGGGAGGGTTTGCGAAGAGGGAGATTGGAACCCGTAGATCTTTCATCCGACCTGATCAATTTACCTGCTTTTTGATCATTCCTTCCAAGGTCCGGTACTCCTCGTTCTGCGGATCCATCTTGATCGCCCTGCCAATGGAGTGCATGGCCTTCCCGTATTTCTCAGCTCCCATCTGGATCAGCGCTTCCATGTAGAACGTCCGGGCCTGCATCACGCCTTCACTTTCCACCGTCCGGGCACAGCGGAAACCCAAACCCACGCCGTAGCTGTTGTTCATCGGATCGTTCCAGAACCGGTGCGTCGTGGTCGTGCTTTCCGCCGGGGCGTACCAGGAACCACCGCGAATGACTTTTTTCTTTCCGGTGGTCAGGCGGTCGACATAGGTCCCCGTGGAACCCAGCATGACGCCTTCGACCGGCCCCTCCGGATTCATCATGTTGTCCTTGCTTTTGTAGTAGTGCGGGTCATACCAGTCCGAGACCCATTCGAAGACGTTTCCCGCCATGTTGTACGCTCCGTAAGGGCTTTTGCCTCCCGGGTAGTCCCCCACGTTGGCGGTGAACTCCTTTTTACGTCCGAAGTTAGCCTTGGTGGCATCCAGCTTGTTGCCCCAGGGATACTTCAAACCCTCCGGCCCGCGCGCGGCATTTTCCCACTCCGCTTCCGTGGGCAGGCGCTTGTTCGACCAGCGGCAGAATGCATCGGCATCATGCCAGTTCACGCCGCTCACCGGCTGGTCCGGCTGGTTGCGCTTGTGGTCGTCCCAGTAAGCCGGAGCCGGGTGTCCGGTGGCTTTCAGGAAATCGGCATACTGGCGGTTCGACACTTCATACTTGTCGAAGTAGTAAGGATCGAGAATCACCTGGTGCGCCGGACCTTCATCGTGAAACGCTTCACGGGAAACCCGGTACCTCAATTTCTGCGCCGCGGACATATTGGGCTTCGGGGGTTGCGGCTCCCGGTCCACCCCCATCACAAACGGACCACCCGGGACCAGGACCATGGCTTCCGGAATTTCAATCGACTCGCCCGCAACCCCGGATCCAGAGGCCCCCGCCCCAACCAATCCGGCCATCACCATCGCCAAAACTGCTCTTTTATAAGAACGCATCCTAATCATCTCCGCCTCCCGTTTAATGTTTTTTAATCTTTGTCTAAAGATATGCTTGTAATTAAAGTTTGTCAAATAAATTTTCAAAATAAATTTGACAAACTTTAGAAATAACTATTATATTTACGTTTATGGACAGCTTTCGAATCGATCATGTTGCTAAATTGACGGGACTTTCCAAGCACGTCATCCGTTCCTGGGAAAAGCGGTTCGGTATCCTGG
This sequence comes from Nitrospina gracilis 3/211, assembly GCF_000341545.2. Taxonomy (NCBI): domain Bacteria; kingdom Pseudomonadati; phylum Nitrospinota; class Nitrospinia; order Nitrospinales; family Nitrospinaceae; genus Nitrospina; species Nitrospina gracilis. The sequence goes on along the minus strand of NZ_HG422173.1, from coordinate 855,224 downwards.
AGCCCAAACGGGGCGAGAACCGTTACCGGGCTTACGACCAGGAAGACGTGGATTTGTTGATCTACCTCAATGAGCAGATCGGGCAGGGATACAGCATCGGTGAGCTGGCGGCGGCAGGCCGGGGGGAGTTGTTACGCCGCATGCGTGCCGCGCAGAAGAAGGATCGGGAACGTTCCAGCGCCGCCCACGACCGCATTCTGGACGACCTGGTAAACAGCCTGTCTCCGTTTCAGCGCCAGCAGTTCGATCGCCGTTTCAATGAAGCGGTGGCCCTGCTGCCCTTCGAAGAAGTGTTCTTCAAAATCCTGATCCCCTTACAGCACCGGGTGGGGGACATGTGGGCGGACGGGATCGTGGGGGTGGGCGTGGAGCACTTTGTCACCCAGCAGGTGCGCCAGAAGTTCATGGCCGTGCTCAATCACCTGCGAACCAGCGAAGACGGGCCGAAGATCGTCGTCGTCTGTCCGCCGGAGGAACTGCACGAGATGGGGGCCCAGACCGCGGCTTACCTGTGCGCCCTGCACGGCTGTCACCCGCATTACCTGGGTGCGCAGTTGCCGGTCAAGGAACTGGCCGCGTTCTGCACACTGGTGCATCCCAATCTCGTCCTGCTATCCGCCAGCAACCAGATGAGCGACGACGAGGCCAAAGCGCTGGCGCGGGAATACCAGGAGCAGGTCCTGCCGAATTGCCCCATGTGGGCCGGAGGGCAGGCCATGAAAACAGCGCGCTCCCATTTCGAAGCGGTGGGCATTGACGTGCTCGACGACATGGATCACCTTGAAAGCCGGTTGAAACGCATCGCCCAGTTTCTTCACCCTCCCACAATCAAAACCGATACGGAGAAATCCGAATAGAAAGCGGCAAATCCCGCCTGCCAACATTCAATACCTCAATAAAGAAAAACCCGCCTGCACCGATTGCCAGGTGCGGGCGGATTTTGTTCAGGCCGAGAAGAGACGGCATGCGGCCGGGGGCCACTAATCTTTCGGGACAATCAATTTTTTCAGTTCGTCCCGGAGTTTTTTTATTTCAAAATGACGGGCATGTTCCTTCAGCTTGTGAGCCCATTCGGCCGCCTCCGCATTCAAATGCTCCAGCTCATCCAGATGAACCTCCAGCTGGGAAAGAATGCCCAGGCGGGCGCTCTTGCTGATTTTCGCATGCAACTCGTCCGGTATGCCCAGAGTGGCGGGGTCGAAATCCTTTTTTCCGCTTTGCTGGCTGTCCTTTTTCTCTGTGGGGTCCTCGTAAACGTACTCCACATTCAAATGATTCTTCAACACCCCCAGCAATTCATCCCGCTCCACGGGTTTTTTCAGCACACCGTGGATGCCGGCTTCGAAGCATACTTTGCTCAACGCCTCAAACGGGGAGGCGGTGACAATGATGATTTTCATGGAGTCCCTGCCGAAACGTTCCTGGATCTGGATGGAGGCCTCCACGCCGTTCATCTCCGGCATGCGGTAGTCCATTAAAACGATGTCCGGCTTCCAGTCTTTAAGCAGACGAAGTGCGTCGGCTCCGCCCTCTGCAGGCCGGGCGTCGATGCCAAGGGGTTTGAGCATATCCACCAGGATCTCGATGTTGGATACATTGTCGTCCACCACCAGGGCCTTGACGTCAAAACCGTCGGCGAGGCGGGTCGCCCATTTCAAACGGTGGTCCTTAATGGGCACAGCTCCCTCCGCCGGGGGCAGCGTGAGGGTGAAGTAAAATCGCGATCCTTCGCCCGGCCTGGAATCCATTTTCAACTCCCCGCTCATCAGCTCAACAAGCCGCTTGCAGATGGACAGTCCCAGTCCGGTACCACCCCGGGATATCGACTCATCCTGTTCAAAGGGATCGAAAATCGTTTCCTGTTTATCGGTTGGGATACCCGGTCCGGTGTCCTCCACCTCGAAAAAAATTGCTGGTTTTCCAATGCCTGGACCTTTAAAACGACGCGGCCCTCGTCGGTGAACTTGGCCGCATTGCCCAACAGGTTCATTAAAACCTGACGGAGCCTGCCCTGATCGCCACGCACCAGAAACCGTTCATCGAGATCGAGACCCTCCACAACAAACTCCAGGTCCTTTTCATAGCACTGCAACTGGTAGATTTGCTTGAGGTCAATCACGAGGTCGCTCAGATTGAAATCCTGTTCGACAAATTTCAGCTTGTCCGCTTCGATTTTGGAGATATCAAGGATGTCGTTGAGCAACCCCAGCAGGTGGTTGCCGGAACGGTAAATGCCCTGCATTTTATCCATCTGCGCCTGGTCCAGGGTTTTGACACGGCGCAGGATCTGGGCGTAGCCCAGTATGGCGTTCAACGGGGTGCGGATTTCGTGGCTCATGTTGGATATAAACGTGCTTTTGGCCCGGCTGGCCTGTTCTGCGCTCTCCTTTGCCTCACGCAGTTCCTTGGTCCTCTCCCTCACCCGGTTTTCCAGTTCGACCGCATGGTCCCGAATGCGAATCGCCATATTTTGCACCGACCGGGACAATTCACCGATCTCGTCCTTGGTATCCATGGCAACCTTCACATTCCAGTTGCCGTCCCCGAGCGACCGCGTTCGTTGCATCAGGTCGGAGACCGGCCGGGTGATGGATCGGACAAAAAGCCCACCGAGAACCAGAAACACCAGCACGCTGCTGCCGAACATCCAGTGCAAAAATTGCTTGAGTTCAAACAACGGAGCCAAAACTTCCTCGGTATCGAGTTTCAGGACAAGGGCCCAGTCGAGGCCATCGAACCCGAGGTAACCCAGGGAGTGAACATAACCGACCAGTTCCCGCCTCTGGCTGGTGTTTTCGTAAAGGTATCCCCCCTTCTCACCCATCAGGACCCGCTTGACCGGTTCCCATTCCGACAGGTCCGTTCCAAAAGACAACCGGTTATTCTGGTTGTTATCGGAAGCGACGCCGGAACTGTTGAGGCCGCTTAAAATCAGGTGGCCCCTTTCGTCTACCAGGTAGTACTGAAAACTTTTGTACTGGGAATCCTGCTGGATATGGTCGAGGTTTTTCCGGATTTCCTCGAGATCGATCCCCGCCTTGAGCAGGCCTTCCATTTTGTAACCCAGGGTGTAGGCCAGATTTGGGATTTTGGCGATGACAGGGAGGGTCTCCCGCTTCGTGCTGGAATCGAATTTCACTTTATCCAGCCAGACCTTGGGAGCATTCAGGCCGTTTTTATACCATTCCTCATCGGCCTGGTAATAATCACTTGGATTGGGCCAGGCGGCGACAACCGTACCAAACCGGTTGACCGCCATCATTTTATTGAACACCCGGTGGCCGTTTTTCTTCCAGAAGAAACGGGTTTTGAGAAACAGGGTGTAGGAAAGAGCGTTGTCCACCACCTGGTCGATGAAGGAATGCCGCTCCCACTTGGCCCAGGCGCGATCGATTTCCTCGATGAACGTCTGGCGGTTGTCCATCTTTTGGAAAAACCGGTTGGACTTCTCGATATCTTTCAGAATCGTTTGGTCACTGGCCAGCTCCTGGACCGCTTCGATGCGCATCCTCAGGAGTTTTTCCAGGATCTCCATGGAATTGCGGGTGAGGTTGTACGCTTCTGTGCCGATTTGCTCTTTGAAGGCACCCTGGGAATGATTGAACAGAAAATACCCGACAACTCCAATGCCGAGACCCATCAAAAAAATAAACAGAATGAGTTTTTGCCCCAGTTTCATACACGCCTCCCCCCAGAAGGCGGTGCCTGGTTGACCTGCGGCACCACAGTGCTGAAAACAACCCGCGCTCGCGTGGGGTTAAACAACCCCACTGCGGTACTTTTCCGAAATCAGGCGGGCCGGGTTAAAATGATTCCCCTTCAGAACTTATTTTAAAGACCAGACAACCAACATGTTTAAGGTAACCCATCCAATTCGTTCCAAGCCCCCTGTAATGCGTTCATGACAGAAAAAAGCCGCCTGAAAACCAGGGAAACTTTGGGATCGTTTAAAATTAAATAAGTTATGGATACGAGAGTTTCGGGTCGATTCAAAAACCACAACCATAAAAACATCGCGAAATGATATCCGAATCCTGATAGACTCCTTACGTCCAAAGGGAGTGAATGTTTTGCATTCAAATTCTGGCGCAAATCCGCCCCTTTTTGTTAGGATGAGCCAACACGCCTCAGGAAACCGGTCATGACCAACCTCGACACCATCCTTTCCATCATTGTCGGCATCCTCATTTTCGGTGCGGCGGTGTATGTTTTCCGCACGCGCAAGTACGAGCCGCCACCGGACCGCGAACAGCCGCCGTGGGAGGTTCCCCTACAGCCGGGAAAACCGGAGCCGCAGTTCTCCGCCGAAGACCGCAAATTTTTTGAGGAAGTGCTGGGCGTGGACGTGGACGAACACCGGGAGTTCTTACGGCCGCTTGCCGAGCTGGAAGAAACGCAGGGCGTGCATTTCCGCGACCTGTATGCGACCAATGAGGACCTCGCACGCAACTTCTGGGAAGGGGTGGCGCATTCGTACTTCGAGGAAAAGCACTTCAATCAGGCCGCCGAATCCTATCTCAAATCGCTCGGCTTTCACCTCAAACACTCTACAGAAGAGACGGCCGAAACGGCGCAGTTGCGCTGCAACCTCGGCATCGCGCTCACTGAAACCGGGCGCAGTGGCGAGGCCATCCACCAGTTCGAAAAATCCCTCTCCTTCAACAACGAACACGGCGGGAACAACCGCGAAGTCATCGCCGCCCTGCTGCACAACCTCGGCTGGGCGTGGGAGACGGAAGGTGACAACGCCAAAGCGCTCGATTACTATGGGCGCTCGCTCGCACTGTGCGAAGAAATCGGCGACGAAGACGGCGTCGAAAACCTCAAGCCTAAAATCCAGGCCCTCCAGCACGAAAAATAGTGGGCCGCCCGGCCAGGCCGGGAGCGAACAGGCTACTGCTCAACGGTAACTGCGATGGTCTGCGGGCGCGGACTGCGTCCGAGGCGGATGGCTACTGCTCCCCAATTCCGGCGATGATCTGTGGTCGCAGACCACCCTTTTCCCCCTCCTTTTCAAGGAGGGGATGAATCGGTGTTCATCTGGGGTTGAAAATGATTTCTAACTTGCTCTGGATTTTCCGGTGGGGGCGGACTGGATCATCTCCCGGGCGTACTGGAGGGTGGCGTCGGTGATGGTCTCGCCGCCGGACATGCGCGCGATTTCCTCCACGCGTTCATCATAAGAAAGTTCGGTGATGGTCGAGCGCGTGCGTTTGCCCGCGACGCTTTTGTGCACGCGGAAATGCGCCGTGGCCATGCCCGCGATCTGTGGCAGGTGGGTGATGCAGAACACCTGCTTCGTGGCGGCGATCTTCTTGAGCTTCACGCCCACCTTCTCCGCCACCTTGCCGCCGATGCCCGCATCGACCTCGTCGAACACGAGGATGGGGATGTCGTCCTGCTCGTTCAAAATCGACTTCAACGCCAGCATCACGCGCGACAACTCGCCACCCGACGCGATGCGCGCCAGCGGCTTCAACGCCTCGCCCAGGTTGGGCGAGAACAGGAACTCGACGGAGCCAATGCCGTCGGCGTGTGCCTTCACCGTCTTCTTGTTGTACGTGGTGAACCCGTCCGCATCGGGTTCATAATCGAAGCGCACGCCGAACCGCACGTGTTTCATGCTGAGGTCTTTCAGTTCCTTTTCCACCGCCTTCTGCAACGTGTCCGCCGCCTGCTCGCGTTTCTTCGCCAGGTCCACGGCGAGTTTGGCCACGTCCTTCTGGTGTTCGGCGATTTCTTTTTTGAGACCGTCAACCGCTTCCTCGCCCAGCGACAGCGACTCCAGTTCTTCCCCGATTTTCCGGCGGTGTTCGAGGATCACGGCGATGTCGTTGCCGTACTTGCGCTTGAGACCGTTGATCTCCGCCAGCCGGTCCTCGATCTCCTCCAGCCGTGACGGGCTGAAGTCGATGCGCTTCACGTAGTCGCGGAGTTCCGCTTCCAGTTCCTGCGCCTCGATGAAAGCGTTGCCCGCGCGCACCGCCTGCGGCTCCAGCGCCGGGTCGATCTCCGGCAGCTTGCCCAGCTCGCGGTCGATGCGCCCCAGCAGATCCATCACGGAGCCATCGGAATCACTCAGCATGGCGAGCACCTGTTCGAGTGCCGCGTTCAGTTTTTCTGCGTGATTGAGTTTGTGTTTTTCCGCACGCAGTTCTTCGTCCTCTCCCACGCTCAACGCCGCGTCGTCGATTTCCTTCACCTGGAACTGAAGGAGGTCTTGCCGTTGCAGGCGGTCGCTTTGATGATTGAGCAGGTGGTTGAGTTGTTCGACCTTCTTGCGGTACGCGCTCCACGCTTCCTGGTACGCAGACTTTTCCTTACCGAGCTTGCCGTAGCGGTCGAGCAGGCCGACATGGTGCTCCGCGTGCAACAGGGATTGGTGATCGTGCTGGCCGTGGATGTCCACCAGCCGCTGGCCGACGGTCGCCAGCGCGGAGACGGTGAGCGGGCTGTTGTTGAGGTAGGTGCGGTTTTTGCCTTCAAGGGTGATGAGGCGTTTGATGAGGACTTCGTTGTCCTCGACTTCGATGCCGAGTTCGCGGATGGCGTCGAGCGTCGCCGGGTCGTCCACCGCAAGCACGGCTTCGACGGTGGCGGAGGATTCCGACGAGCGGATGCTGTCGGTGTCGGCGCGTCCGCCCAGGATCAAATTCAGTGCGTCGATGATTATGGATTTGCCGGCGCCGGTTTCACCGGTGAGGATGTTGAGACCGGGGCCGAACGTCACCGTCAGGTTGTCGATGATGGCGAAGTTGGTGATTCTCAGTTCCTGCAACATGGAAGGGATCAGTCCAAGCGGCGCTCGACTTCGCGCAGAAGTTCGCGGATGTGCCGGCGGTGGTCCTCCATCTGGGGTTCCTCGTTCACGGTCCCGGCCAACCGGAGGGCATCCTGAAGTTCCCGCTGTGCCTCGCGGTACCGGCGGTCGGCCAAATACGACTGGGCCAGGTAGTAATGGTTTTCCCAGTTGTCCGGTCCCAGCTGGACGGCGGTTTCCAGATGCTTTATGGATTTTTCCAGATCGCCGCCCAAAAAGAAAGGCAATTCGTAAAGCATGCGGCCGAGCGCGCGGTCGGGTCCGCCGCCGTCGAGGCCCGGGTCCAGTTGCCGCGCGCGTTCCATGTTGGTGCGGACGGGATCAATGATGTTCAGGCTGGCCCACAGTCCCTGCATCTGCCCCTGCCTTCCCAGGCACAGGCCGCGCAGGAAGTAGGCGATGCCCGCCTGCGGGTTGTGGTCGATGGCCTTGTCCACGTTATCCAGGCACCGCTTCAGGTGCTCGGCTTTCACCTGCGGCTCCCACTGCGCCAGCTTGTAATCGAGGTGGGCGAGCTGGCAGAAGTCGCGGTGCGTCAGCGGCTGGTACTGAAAGTGTTTCACCAGTTCGATCTTGGCGCGCTGAACCGCATCCCATCCCGCCTCGCCCTGGTACAGGGTGCACGGCGCGGCTTCCACCACGGAGGAATGGGCCACGAGCGGAACCAGGATGAACGCGCAAACGAAAACCGCGCTTCGCAAAACTTTTTTGAATGGGATGGATGTCATTATTAAACGAGGATACGGGCCCGCCCAATTGGCGGGCTGGGCTATAAGGAAATATTCAACCTTTAGTTTTTCATTTCCACGTGGAAAGGGCGTTTACGATATAATCGGTAGCATTACGTCGCAAACTGTATGGCAGGACTTACGCACGCTTTGAAATTTCCCACAATTTACCACAACTGCAAATTCCGCAGGCAACCAATCCGCTCCCCGCTTTTTAAAATGACGCTGGGGTTGTGCCTGTTGACAGCCTTGTTCACTGCCACTCCGGCAAGAGCGGAGTCGCCTCAGGAAGCGGTGAAATACCTGCTCGCCACCATCCAGCAGGTGAAGGAGGTCGAGTCCCTGTCGCCGGAGGAAGCGAAGGCCAACCGCCGGCACATGGACCGGGCGCTGACCTATCTGGACGTGGCGGAGGTGAGCAAACAAACCCTTGGCAAACACTGGCAACGGCGCTCACCGGAAGAACGCCAGCAGTTCACCCAGCTATTGGGCGAATTGTTTCGCTACGTGGCCTTTCCCAACTCGGCCAAATTCTTCCGCGAACTGAAGATCGAGTACAAGGGCAATTCGAAAGACGGCAATGCCGCCACGGTGCCGGTTTTAGTGCACCACAAAGACGAAGGCGAGATCCGCATCGATTTCGACCTGCTGGAATCCACCAGCCGCTGGCGCGTGGTGGACGTCATCCTCGACGGCGTCAGCATGCGCAACAACCTGAGGACGCAGTTTTACCAGATATTGAAGAAGGAAGACTTCGCCGGCCTGATGGCCCGCATGCAGGAGCGGCTGGACACCGCCCGCGGCGGCGGATGAGCCCCTCTTTCACCAGAAAAATTAGGCCCGCGCCCCCGCCCTGCGGTATGATGGCGGAACCTTATTATTCCTTAAAACACAGTCAATCCGCATGAAAAAAATCGGCATGGTCAGCCTGGGCTGTCCCAAGAACCTGGTGGACACCGAAGGCCTGCTGGGCGACCTCAAACAGAACGGTTACGAACTGACGGACAACTCCGCCGAGGCGGACGTGCTCATCGTCAACACCTGCGGCTTCCTGCAATCGGCGGTGGAAGAATCGGTGAACACCATCCTCGAGATGGCGCGGCACAAACAAAACGGCGGCAGGTGCGAACGCCTCATCGTCACCGGCTGCCTGGCGGAACGCCACCCGGACGAACTGTTGAAAGAAATCCCGGAGATCGATCACCTTTTGGGCACCAAGCAGTACCCCCTGCTCAAAAACCTGATCCGGAACAACGGCGGCCAGCGCAACCTCATCCACGAACCGGCGCAGTATTTCGAAGCGTACAATAACCGCGTCGTCACCACGCCGTTTTACTCGGCGTACATTAAAATCGCGGAAGGCTGTTCCAACCAGTGCGCGTTCTGCATCATCCCCAAACTGCGCGGACCGATCAAGAGCCGCCCTGTCGATTCCATTCTTGAAGAAGCGCGGGCGCTGGCCGAACAGGGAGTGAAGGAGATCAACCTCGTGTCGCAGGACACCACGCTCTACGGCTACGACCTGCGCATGAAGAACGGCCTGGTCGAACTGCTGGAAAAGCTGTCGGACATTGAAGGGATCGAGTGGATCCGCCTGTTCTACTGCTATCCGACGGTGGTCAACGATGCGTTGATCGATGCCGTGGCGCGGCTCGACAAGGTGGTCAAGTACATCGACGTGCCCCTGCAACACACGCACGACGTCATGTTGCAGAGCATGAAGCGTCAGGAACGCGAAGCGGGCGTGCGCGCCATGCTGAAGAAACTGCGCGACCGCATCCCCGGCGTGGCGCTCCGCACCACGTTCATCACCGGTTTTCCGGGCGAGACGCAGGAACACTTCGAACACATGGAAGCCTTCGTGCGCGAGATGGAGTTCGATCACCTGGGTGTGTTCGCCTATTCCGACGAACCCGGCACCACGGCGTACGACCACGCCGGCAAGGTCGATCCCGCCATCGGCGAGGAACGCCGCGACCGCCTGATGGCCGTGCAGCACGATATCGCGGTGCGCAACAACGCCGCGCGCGTGGGGCAGGTACACCCGGTGCTGGTGGAGGGACTCGATGACGAGGGCATGCTTTTGATGGGCCGCCTGCCCATTCAGGGACCGGACATCGACGGCCAGGTGATCATCGAAAACAGCCCGGTGGAGCCCGGCGAGATCGTCCCGATGCGCATCACCGGATCGCTCGACTACGACCTCGTCGCCACGGTGGACGACAACACCGATTGATCCCTGCGGGCCGACCCGCTCCTTTCCTTAACATGAGAATGGCTCCGGTTGAGCCGGGATTCAGGGAGGTGGACATGCCCTTAAAGCGCATCGGCATTCTGACCGGCGGCGGCGACTGCTCCGGCCTGAACGCCGTCATCCGCGCCATCACCCTCTCCGCCATCCGCAACCACAACCTGAGCGTCATCGGCATCGAAAAAGGGTTCGAGGGCCTGATCTTCAATCATTCTCAGGAGCTGACGCCTCGCAGCGTGCGCGACATCCTGCCGCAGGGCGGCACCATCTTGGGCACCTCCAACAAGGGCGATCCCTTCGCCTTCAAGGAACTCCATAAAGACGGAAGCATCACCACCCACGACTATTCTGCCCGCGCCGTGCAGACCTTCAGCGACCTCAAGCTCGACTGCCTGTTCGTGATCGGCGGCGACGGCTCGCTGCAGATCGCCTACAAGCTGAGCGAGATGGGCCTGCCCATCATCGCCGTGCCCAAGACCATCGACAACGACCTCGAAGGCACCGACTACAGTTTCGGTTTTCACACCGCAGTGCAGGTGGCGACCGACGCCATCGACCGCCTGCAAACCACCGGGCGCAGTCACGACCGGGTGATGATCCTGGAAGTCATGGGACGGAGTGCCGGGTGGATCGCGCTGGAAGCCGGGATCGCCGGCGGCGCGCATGTGATCCTGGTCCCGGAAATTCCGTTCGATTTCGGCCTGGTGACAGCGAAGATCCGGGAACGCCAGGCCATGCAGGCGCCGTTCAGCCTGGTGGTCGTGGCCGAGGGCGCGATGGAGAAGGATTGCCGGCCGATCACGCAGGAGGCCGCCACCACACGGCTTCAAGGCGTGCCGCAGTTGGGCGGCATCGGCAACCATCTTGCCACCCGGCTGGGACGGGACATCGACCTGGAAGTGCGGTGCACGGTGCTGGGTCACATCCAGCGCGGCGGCACCCCCATCGCCTTCGACCGGGTGCTGGGCACCCAGCTCGGCAGTTTCGCCCTGCATTCGGCGTTGAAAGGACGCTTCGGCACCATGGTGGCGCTCCGCACCCCGGATTTGAAACTGGTGCCGCTCAAGGAACTGGCCGGACGCGTCCGGCAGGTTCCGCTCGACTCCCAGCTCATCCGCACCGCCGAGTCGGTGGGCATCTGCCTGGGGCGCTGAGCGGGCACCCAAAACCTCTGGAATCCGCCCTGCAAAAAAGGCCAAAAAATTCTTTAAAAATTGTTTTGCTTTCCGCCCCGGACAATCTTATATTTTCTGTATAACCTCCCGGTTTTTGGGAAGTTATCCAAAAGTACGTAGGCCGAAACGCCTATGGTTTTTTGGTGTTCCTTTTCTTTGCTTGATCGAGACAAAATGGGAACGCTAAAAGGCACGACCAGGATGCGGGCAACCCAAATTGGACTCTCCGTCAAGAAATTTAAAAACGCCTGTACAGGCAACTTTATTTTTTCTGGAGAATGAGACCCATGTCCAAGACCATTCGCAACAACAAGCCGCAGATGGAAAAAAACCCGAAACAGCAGACCGGCCAGCCGGAACAGCGCAAATCGGCAAAACCGAAACCGTCCAAAGGCAAGTAATCGCTTAAACGGCGAAGTGAAAGCCGGGGAGGTGGCGTCCTGGTCCACCTCTTCCGGCTTTTTATTTTTGAAAAAAATAGAAGGAAGAACGAGACTTCTTTCCAAACACCCGGCGATTCCCGCCTATCCCACTTCACTTCGAAGACAGGCATCGAGATTCCCGCTTCGTACCGGAACGCTCTATAAAGAGAACCCACCTCCCCCTGCAAGGGAAAACCCGGCCGTGAACTTTAGGAAGGCGCCTTGCGGCGCACAGGCCCGGCCCGGATGCCCGGCAGCCTTCCCGCAGCGGAGCCTTGTTTCTGGGCCATTTAGAAGCTATTTTACCTTGTCTTGGTCAGGGGGGTATGATACTCTATCTGGAAGCCCTCTATAGGCCTGAAAACGGCGCAAGTCGTTTGTTTGTAATCATTTATCTCGCACGTCTCTGGACTGGACCAGGGGTGACCCGGTGGGTCCTGCCCGAACATGGCGGCGGCGAAGCCTTGTGGATTCGCAGTCGCGGCCGCATTTTACGGCGGCAGGCAGAACATACCTCGACGGGTTCCTGGTACGGGAAGAAGGAGGCGGAGGCTCAACCATTCGCAATTTAGGAGTTTTGTTTCATGGCAAACATCGCAGTCAAAGAACTTTTGGAAGCCGGGGTTCACTTCGGGCATCAAACCACCCGCTGGAATCCCAAAATGAGAGACTATATTTTTACTGCCCGAAATGGCATTCACATTATAGATCTGCAGAAGACCATCCACAAATTCCGCGAAGCGGAAAAGTTTGTGGAGAACCTGACCCAGCAGGGCAAGAAGATTCTCTTCGTCGCCACCAAGACGCAGGCCAAGGAATTGATCGCGGACGAAGCTTCCCGCGCCAACATGTTTTACATCAACCAGCGCTGGCTGGGCGGCACGCTGACCAATTTCCAGACCATCCGCAAGAGCATCGACCGCCTGCTGGGGCTGGAACGCATGGAAGAAGAAGGCAAGTTCGACCTGCTTCACAAAAAAGAAGCTCAGCAGAGGCGCAAGGAAATCGAGAAACTCAATAAATTCCTGCAGGGCATCAAGACGATGAAAGACCTGCCCGATGCGGTGTTCATCGTGGACACGCGCAAGGAGCGCATCGCGCTGGCCGAGGCCAACAAGCTGGGCATTCCCGTGGTGGCGATCGTCGACACCAACTGCGACCCGGACGGCATCGATTACCTGATCCCGGGCAACGACGACGCCATCCGGTCGATCAGCCTGTTCACGAAGCGGCTGGCGGACATCGCCATCGAAGGCCACGAGGTGTACAAGGCCAAGCAGAAGGACAAGAAGGAAGAGGCGGAGGCAAACGCCCAGAAGGGCGATTCCAAATCGGGTTCCGATTCCGGCAAGAAGAAGGAAGGGGCCGCCGATTCCAAGACCAAAGCGGACGCCAAGCCGAAGGCGGAAAAATCCGTTCCCGCTTGAACCGACCCGGCCTCGGGGTCCTTCCGGCCTGCCTGAGGTCAACCAGAGAAAACGAAATTCAACGACCGGTCTGGGCCGGCGCACACCCCGGCTGAAAGCCAGCCACGGGAAGGTGGCCCGTCCGCGCCCGGACCCGGATCGTGCACACATCAAAAACCCGGACTCAATCGATCCAGTCAACAAGAGAGGCAATCACAATGGAAGTGACAGCAGACATGGTCAAAACCCTGCGCGAAAAATCCGGCGCGGGGATTCTGGAGTGCCGCAACGCGCTCAAGGAAACCAGCGGCGACATCGAAGAAGCCATCACCTTTCTGCGCAAGAAGGGCATGGCAAAAGCGGACAAGAAAGGCGACCGCACCACGGGCGACGGCGCCATCGGTTCCTACATCCATCCCGGTGCCAAGATCGGCGTGCTGGTGGAGTTGAACTGCGAGACCGACTTCGTCGCCAAAAACGACGAGTACCAGGCTCTGCTGAAGGACATCGCCATGCACATCGCCGCCGCCAAGCCGCGCTTCACCTCCCGCGAGGACGTCACGCAGGACGTGCTGGACAAGGAACGCGAGATCTTCGCCCATCAGGCACGCGAATCCGGCAAGCCGGAGAACGTGATCGAGAAAATCGTGGACGGCAAGATGAGCAAGTTTTTCGAGGAAAACTGCCTGCTCGACCAGCCCTTCGTGAAAGACACGTCCATCAGCGTTCAGGAGCTGATCAAGCAGAAGATTGCCACGCTGGGGGAAAACATCACCGTGGGTGGGTTTTCCCGCATGGAAATCTCTAAATGAGCGACGACACGGAACCGGCGAAAGCACGTTACAAACGCATCCTGCTGAAACTGGGCGGAGAAAGCCTGGCGGAGGTGGGCGGCTTCGGCATCGATCAAAAAGCCCTGCAAGGCATCGCTGAGGAGATCGCCGAAGCCAGGAAACTGGGCGTGCAGATCGCCATCGTCATCGGCGGCGGCAACATTTTACGCGGCGCCACCGCCAGCAACCTGGGGATGGAGCGCGTCACCGCCGATTACATGGGCATGCTGGCCACGGTGATCAACGCCATGGCTTTGCAAAGCGCGCTGGAGCAGGCGGGCGTGCCGACCCGCGTGCTGACGGCTTTGGACATCCGCCAGGTGGCGGAACCCTACGTCCGAAGACGCGCCATCCGCCATCTCGAAAAAGACCGCATCGTCATCTTCGCCGCGGGCACCGGCAATCCCTACTTCACCACAGACACCGCCGCCAGCCTGCGCGCCATCGAGGTCGAGGCCGAGGTCATCTTCAAAGCCACGAAGGTGGACGGCGTCTATTCCGCCGATCCGATGCTCGACACCACCGCGGTCAAGTTCGAACAATTGACGTACCTCGAAGTTTTGAAAAAGGGGCTGAAGGTGATGGATTCCACCTCCGTCAGCCTGTGTATGGACAACAAACTGCCCATGGTCATTTTCAACGTCAGCAATCCGGATGCGATCAAGCGCGCGATCATGGGCGAATCCATTGGAACCCGGGTGGGGGCAAGCTGATTCATGGACAACTTACTCAAAGATTCCGAACGCAAAATGAAAGCGACCATCGACCACCTGCACCAGGAGTTCGGCAAGGTGCGCACGGGCCGCGCTTCCGTAGCCCTGGTCGAGGACATCAAGGTGGAGTTTTACGGCAACCCGACGCCGCTGAACCAGACCGCAACGCTGTCCACACCCGACAGCCGCACCATCTCCATAGCACCGTGGGACCCGACGATGCTGCCGGTGATCGAGAAGGCCATCTCCGCCTCCGACCTGGGGCTCAACCCGTCGAACGACGGCAAGGTGATCCGCCTCAACATCCCGCCGCTCACCACCGAGCGCCGCCAGCAAATGACCAAGATCGTGCGCAAGTATGCGGAAGAGGCGAAGATCGCCATCCGCAATATCCGCCGCGACTTCAACGACAAGATCAAGGCAATGGAAAAAGACAGTTCCATCTCTAAAGACGAGGAAAAGCGGGGCCACGACCAGATCCAGAAAATGACGGACAAGTACGTCGAAGAGGTGGACAAGATCGCCGAGTCCAAGGAAAAAGATGTGATGGAAGACTGACCGTTGCCGTATAATGGTCGCACCGGGGACGCCCGCACCGGCAGGGCCCGCCCGGCGAACCGGTACCCTTCGGAGGTTGTCGTCCTTGTACAAATCCCCACTCATGGATCAGATTGACGCTAACCGTCTACCGCGGCACATCGCCATCATCATGGACGGCAACGGGCGCTGGGCGAAGAAGAACTACATGCCCCGCGTGGAAGGCCACCGTCAGGGTGTGAAGTCGGTGGACCACATCGTCACCCTCTGCACGGAGATGCACATCCCCGCGCTCACGCTTTACTCCTTCTCCGACGAAAACTGGAACCGGCCGCGCACCGAGATCAACGCGCTCATGAAAATCCTCGACACGTACCTGCACAAGGAACTCGAACGCATGAAGCGCGAGAACATCCGCTTCAACACCATCGGCCGCGTGTACGAACTGCCCGGCGACATCCAGAACCTCATCCAGCACGCGAAGGATTACACAGCGGACAACGACGGACTGGTGCTGACCCTCGCGTTGAGTTACGGCGGGCGGCAGGAAATCCTCGATGCGGTGCGCAATGTCGTCAAGCAAGTGCAGGAAGGGAAACTGCGTTACGAGGACATCGACTTCCCCGCGCTGGAAGCGAGCCTGGCGACGCACGGCCTGCCGGAGCCGGACCTGCTCATCCGCACCAGCGGCGAGTTGCGCATCAGCAACTTCCTTCTCTACCAGATCGCGTACACGGAGTTGCACTACACCGACGTGCTGTGGCCGGAGTTCCGCGAAGACGACCTGCTGAAAGCCATCATCGACTTCCAGAGACGCGAACGCAGATTTGGCATGATCGGCGACCAGATCGTCCAAGCCTGACCAGGCAAGGCCTGGAGCAAACGTGTTCAACGCTTGAGCCTGCGAACACCAAAACATTTAGCGGCGAACGATGGCTGGCTGGCCCAAACAACAAATTGATTTGCGCAGGTTACTCCCCAAAGTTTATTCGACGGTCCAACTTTTCATGAAAGTTCCCCAACCATGAAACGCATCCTGAGCGCACTCGTATTGATCCCCGTGGTACTGGGCATCGTGCAGTACGGATCGCTGGAGCTGTTTTCCATCCTGGTGCTGGGTGCGGTGGTGGCGGGGTGGTTCGAATATTCGCGCATGCTGAACGCCATGGGCACGCCCGGCTTTCATAAACTGGGCCTGGCGTTGTGTGTGCTTCTCACCCTGTGTTTCTACATCAACGGGTTTTATTTGGTCTGGCTGGCGGTCGCGCCGCTGGTCCTGCTTCTTCACGCCCTCACGCAGGGGCCCATCCTGAAGAACAATCTGGACCAAACGGGCTACACCTTCCTCGGCGTCGGTTATGTCGCGGGCCTGATGAGCTTTTTCATCCTGATCCGGGCGCTGGACCCCGGTCATTTCATGATCTACTTCCTGTTCCTCGTGATCTGGGGAAGCGACACCGCGGCCTATTACGTCGGCCGAAGCATTGGAAAAAGCCGGCTTGCGCCCGAGATCAGTCCCGGAAAAACGGTGGAGGGGAGTTTGGGTGGACTCCTCGGCGGGGTGCTCGGCGCGCTCATCGCGAAGTACGGGTTCTGGCACGAGTTGGCTTTAAACCATTGTTTGATTATGGCGTTATTTTGCGGTATCATCGGGCAATTCGGAGATCTCGTGGAATCGATGTTCAAACGCGCCGCGGGCGTGAAGGATTCGGGCACGCTGATTCCCGGACACGGAGGGGTATTGGACCGGCTGGACAGTCTCATGTTCGCCGGACCGGCTTTCTATTGCTACGAAATCCTGATACGCAATCCTCTCCCCGTTTGACCGTTTATTTATTCAAAGCGAGTGGCCCACGTTTCGCCCTGCCGTTCGGCTCCACGTTGATTATCAGGGGTTGTTGAATGAAAAAAATTTCTATACTGGGATCGACAGGTTCCATCGGCGTCAACACACTTGATGTCATTGAGCGTAATCCGGACCGGTTCGAGGTCATCGCGCTTGCGGCGTGCAGTAATGTGGATGTGATCGCCGAGCAGGCGCGCAAATTCCGGCCGAAGCTGGTTTCGCTGTTCGACACCGGCAAGGTAGGAGCTCTGCGTAAAAAACTCCAGGGACTGAACATCGAAGTCGTCGAAGGGCAGCAAGGCTCCATCCAGGCCGCCACTCTGCCGGAAGCGGACATGGTGGTCTCCGGCATGGTGGGTTGTGCGGGACTCGTGCCCACCTACAGCGCGCTCAAGGCAGGCAAGGCCCTCGCTCTCGCCAACAAGGAAACGCTGGTGGTGGCGGGCAAGCTGATGATGGAAGCGGCGGAAGTACACGGCTGCCCCATCGTTCCCGTGGACAGCGAACACAGCGCCATCTTCCAGGCACTGAACGGCGAAAAATCCGATCGCATCAAACGCATCATCCTCACCGCGTCCGGCGGACCGTTCCGCACCTTCACCTGCGAACAACTCGAACACGTCACGCGCGAGCAGGCGCTCAAGCATCCCAACTGGGACATGGGCGCGAAGATCACCATCGACTCCTCCACCATGATGAACAAGGGGCTCGAATACATCGAGGCCAAGTGGTTGTTCGGGCTGGAGACGCAGGTGGACATCCTGGTCCACGCGCAGAGCATCATCCATTCGCTCATCGAATTCGTGGACACGTCGGTGATGGCGCAACTCGGCATGCCGGACATGCGCGTGCCCATCTCGTACGCCTTGTCGTACCCGGACCGCATCGAGTGCGATCTGCCGTCGCTTGATCTCGCGCAGTTGGGCACGTTGACGTTCGAAGCGCCGGACTTCCAGCGCTTTCCCTGTCTGCAACTGGCGCACGACGCGCTCGACATCGCGCAGACCATGCCCGCCGTGCTGAACGCGGCCAACGAGATCGCGGTGCAGGCGTTTCTCGATGAACTCATTCCGTTCAAGGACATTCCGGAAATCATCCGCATGGCGCTCAACAACCACAAGCCGACAGCGGTGAACGACATCGAAGATGTCCTGGAAGCGGACCGCTGGGCGCGCGAAGAAACCCGCAAGCTGGTCACCGTAACCCACTGAACTTTGTGAACGCCGCACCCTCCTTCCCGATCCAAACCAACGTAAAGCCGATCTGCCCCAACCCACTCGCTTCTTCCGGAGGCTTTTGTGTTTCGCATCGGTAACGGTTACGACGTGCACCGCCTGGTGGAAGGCCGCAAATTGATCCTGGGTGGCGTCGAGATTCCGCACACGCTCGGCCTCGACGGCCACTCGGATGCCGACGCGCTTCTGCACGCACTTTGCGATGCGCTTCTGGGCGCGGCCGGGCTGGGCGACCTGGGGCATCACTTCCCCGACACCGACGACCAGTACAAGGGCATATCCAGCCTGGTCCTGCTGGAAAAGGTAAACGCTTCGCTCCACGAAAAAGGGTTCACCGTGGTCAACACCGACGCCACTCTCGTTGCGCAGAAACCCAAGCTCGCACCCTTCATCGGGCAGATGCGCGAAAACATCGCGCGCACACTGGGCATCGACATCTCGCAGGTGAACGTGAAAGCCACCACCACGGAAAAATTGGGTTTCGCCGGACGCGAGGAAGGCCTCGCCGCCTACGCCGTCGCCCTCATCGAATCGCGCTGAGCTCCCCCATCCCTCTTCGCGCCTTTAATCACCCCAAAATCAGCCGCTTTGAAAAAGCTGCCCGATCGGGCCTCCCATTTTTACCCTGCTTGCTTCCATCCTGATTTTTTAGTATCGCGGATACGCCGAATCACAAAGACAGAAGGTTGGAAATTTGGTATAACGAGTTATTCCTTTTCGGGGAAATTGCCTTTACATTAAAGAGAGGGACGAATGGCCCCGGGCCCGCTATTTTCCGGGCGCGGAAGGCTAAGATGCCGGAGGGGAACCGAGATGGGAACGGACCGTGGCTCCGTTCCGCAAACGAATTTTCAGGGGGAGAGGGAACATGAACACGAAACGCTTTGCTGTTTTGGTTGTATTGTCGGGGATGTTGATGATGCTGTCGGCGTGCAGTCTGTACACGCCGTTGTCGCAACCTTCGAGTTCCGCATTGCAGTTGAAGATGGACAAACAGGATTACACCCTCCTCGGTGTGGGTACGGGAACCGCCTGTTCCAATTTCTTCTTCGGGTTTCCGTCCGGCGAGCAGACCTACCAGCAGGCGGTGAATCAGGCCGTGCAGTCGCGCAATGGCGACCTGTTGATCCAGACTTCGGCTGACCTGGAGCAGAACTATTTTCCGCTTCCGTTCTTTTATTTCTGGAGCCAGTCCTGCGTGACGGTGCAGGGACTGGTGGTCAAACTCAACGCGTAATAATCGACCCGGTTTTTTTCCGGGATTATGAACCGTTCTCAAGGTGCAGGATCATGACTGGCAACGTTTGGAAACGCATGCAATGGGCTTTCATTTTGGGCATCGCCGTCGCCCTGCTGGCGGGCGGCTGTGCGGCGTCGTTCAAGGCGACGTCTTTGAAGGAAAATTACTCTCTGCCCCCGGACCAGCTGGCCGAGATTCTGGAACACCACCTGAACGACCGGCAGTACACCTTCACCAAAAAAGCGCTCGAAAGCGGTGACGTCGTTTATGAAATCACGACCACCGGCGATCTGGCGGGGAACTCCGTCGGCTGGGTCGGCGTGGCTTCGAACACCGACATCACGCTGACCCTCTCCGGCAAGAACGGCAACCGCTCCTACGTTTCCATGACCGCCGAGAAGAGCAATCCGATGATCGAGGGCGAACCGTACCTCGAAGCGAAAGCCCTGCTGGAAGACCTGCGGGTGCGCGTGAAAGAGGAGTACGGCAACGGCACCGTGGTGGTGCAGGCCCCGGCCTCTTCCAACGGCGGCAAGATGAAGATCAGGATTTCATTCCCGCCGTTCGACTTCAAGACCGAAGACAATCACGTGCTGTTGTCGGGAAGCATCGAGGCCAACGCCGAGATCAAGGACATGCAGATTCTGTTGAACGGCGAGAAACTGCCGCAGACGCGCGACCTGTCCATCGTGCAGGGCACCAAGGGCAGTGCGTTTTCGCGCAACGTGGAGTTGAAGGAAGGTAAAAACATCATCGTCATCAACGCGGTCGATGAATCCGGCCAGGTGAAACAGCACGTCATGCACGTCACCCGTACCGCGCCGGGCCAGGCCCCGGCGGAGTTGTCGGCGGACTTCAAGGGCCAACGCTGGGCGGTGGTGGTGGGCGTGTCGCGCTACGAGCATTCAACGAAGGGCATCCCCAACCTGCGCTACGCCGATGCCGATGCGCGCATGTTCTATGAATTCCTGAAATCGCCGCAGGGCGGCGGGTTTGCCGACGACCACATCATCTTCCTCGAAAACGAAAACGCGACGCTGGCGGAGCTGAAACGGTCGCTGTTCGATTTCCTCGGCAAGGCCATCCGCGAAGACCTCGTGGTGGTGTACTTCGCCGGACACGGCGCGCCGGATCCGCTGAACCCGAGCAACCTGTTTCTTTTGACGCACGACACCGATCCCGAACAGATGCGCTCGACGGCGTTCCCCATGTGGGATTTGCAGACGGCGCTGGAGCGGTTCATCCCCTCCGAGCGCATAGTGGTGCTGGTCGATGCCTGCCACAGTGCAGGCGTCGGGGATGAAATTTCCACCCGCAACATCGGCGACGAGAACGTCATCAACCGTTACCTTTTGGAATTGAGCAAGGCGGGCAAGGGCCGCGCCATTTTCACCGCGTCGGAGTCCGGCGAGCTGTCGCATGAGTCGCCGGAATGGGGCGGCGGGCACGGCGCCTTCACCTGGTTCATGCTGGAAGGGTTGCAGGGTCCCGCGGACACCGACGGCGACGGCATCGTGTCCTTGGGCGAGATGATCGACTACACCTCCGAGCAGGTGCGCCGCGCCACCAAGAGCGGCCAGCACCCGGACACCTCCGGCCGCTTCGACCGCAATCTGCCGATGGCCGTCCTCAACACCAGCTCCTGACACCGCACCCCACGACGTGGGGAGGAAACGGGTGGATCCTTT
>NZ_HG422173.1:830562-834230 GCF_000341545.2 Nitrospina gracilis 3/211 | reverse complement strand
GCCCCCGGCAACGGGGGCTTTTTTACTTCTCCTCCTTTGATAATCCCTCCCCTTTTCAAGGGGAGGGCTGGGAGGGGTTACCAATGAACCCTTCCATTGCTAAAATGATTTCAATATGCCTTCCAAAAAGTCCAAACCCATTCGGCTGTATACCATCGGCTTCACCAAGAAGAGCGCGGAGGATTTTTTTTGCGCGGCTGAAGAAGGCGGGCGTAAAGAAGATCATCGATGTGCGGCTGAACAACGAGTCACAGATCGCCGGCTTCGCCAAGAAGCAGGACCTGCCGTTCTTCTTAAAGAAGATCGGCGGCATCGACTACGAACACCGCCCCGACCTCGCGCCGACGCAGGCGCTCATCGACGAGTACCGCAAAGAGAAGAAGGGTGTCGAGAATTTCAAAAAAAATATTTGAAGCTGGTGAAACAGCGGAAGGTGGAAAAGGCGCTCGATCCGAAAGACCTCGACGGCGCGTGCTTTCTGTGCTCCGAGGACAAAGCCCCCGACTGCCACCGCTCCTTCCTCACCCAGTACCTCACCCAAACCTGCCCCACCCCCATCGAAGTTGAAGATTTGTAGGCAGGCCCAACCCCCACCCCTATTCGGCTCACAAAACCCCCACAAATTGAGTCGATTTAATCTCCTGATCGGCTCATCCGTGGGGAGGGAAAAATCCTCTTGTAGCCCAAAGAACGGGGGAGGGTGTATTAGATTCTTCTAAAATTCCTAGGGGAAAAAACAGAAAAATTTAGGAATATAAATAGCGATTTCAATGAATTACAGAACTTCCCTGCATCCTGCAAACTATTGAAAAATAGTAATTAATCGTTTTAATAAATTGGAATTTGTGGTTAAATTGGTTATTTTAGAAACGAGTGTTTGCAGTTTTATCCCTTGGCCTGAGGGGTGGGTATAAGTGCGCCTTAATTTTTTGAAGACATCATATGAGCCAAGAAACGAAACCTAATTTGGACCCTGCTTCGGACTTAGATGACGAAGTCTCCTCAGAATTTGAAAAAATTTTGAAGATATTAAAGGAATTACAGGATCAAGAAAACTTATTTATCTCTTTGGTCCCGCCATTTGATATTTCCGTAAAAATAGATAAGGAGATTCGACAAGAAAAGCTTAAGCAGGCGGAAATCGACGAAAAAGTTTTTAAAAATGACCTTAGGAAAATCGAAACCTTTATTTTGGTCAGTATTCTAGGTGAGCAAAACTCATATATCGAAAATGTTTTAGAGCGAACTAATATCAGAGGTCCAAAAGCCGAGGAAAAAAGAAAAGAAATTAATGAGGCGATTAAGAAGGTTGAGGAAAAATTAGTAAATGAGCGTTTAAAGCAGAGATACTTTTTAAAGGCAAGTAGCAAAGCCCCGAGTTTTCATAGTTTGGACTGGGATATTAAGCTGAAGATTAAAGATGCTCAAATTGAAAAAATTTCTTTTCCATACGCAACTTGCAAGTTTAGATATCAAAGAGAATTTTCCGAGTCTCCCTTAAATCTAATTGGAGGAAAAACTTTTGATTCAGTTCAAATAAATTTTTCAGGAGACGAAATCGATTATCTGATAAAGCAATTAGAAATAATCAAAAAAAATATAAGCCAAGCAGAGGACAAATATGGACAATAAAGAAATCTTTAACGCTTATTTAGAAGATTATTTCGGAAGGGAACGCCTTGAGTCTTGGGCTAATCCATTTTCAGCAAATCCAGAAATGGAAAAGGATTTTGAAGACATAAAGCAAAATATTTCCATGCTTTTTCCAAATCAAAAAGGAGTAGTATATTTTACCGCTGCTTATGGTAGTGGGTTGAATCCGCAAAGGGCCTTGGAAAGGGCTAGAAATTGGCATGTTCACGGGGTTTGGCCTAGTTCCTTGCTAGAGAGTTCTAGATATCAAGAGCAAACTAAGCTGGTATCCTTGTTAGCTGATGACCTTTTTGTCACATTACCAAATGAATTTACTACTAATACTGAAATACGATCTGCTCAATCTAAATCGGAAGAGATAGATGATATAAAAGTATCGACCAAAACTTTGAGCGAAAACAGAACTCATAAGTACAAAGGATATTTGGACAAGCTTAGTAGGAATTTAATTTTTGGTAATGTGGTTTTTTTGACCATCGCGGGAATCTTTGTTGTTTTTGCTTCAGATTTGGTTTCCTATTTAAGGACTGAAATTAGTTTTTTTACCCATTTATTTCTTTAATGGTTGTGATTGGATCTTCGTTTCTTTTAATAGTTGGCTTCCTTTCCATTCTTTCAGTTTGTAAAAGAATTCGAACCATTGCATGGAAATTATCAAAAATATAATTCAACAGTTTTTTCAGTTAATA
Organism: Nitrospina gracilis 3/211; assembly: GCF_000341545.2. Lineage (NCBI taxonomy): Bacteria > Pseudomonadati > Nitrospinota > Nitrospinia > Nitrospinales > Nitrospinaceae > Nitrospina > Nitrospina gracilis. Next base: position 831,888 of record NZ_HG422173.1, on the reverse strand, counting down.
AAAAAATAATAGAAATAGAAAAACGTGATCCGATAGGGCTAATTAACCTTTTTGGAGCGATTTTAATATTTATCAGTCTAATTTTGAGCATAATTGGTTTGCTTTTCCGCCCAATTTTGATTTGGGTAACTAAGTACCTAATTAAAACACTATCAGGTGGGGGGACTTTAAGTATTACATGGATTGAAACTATTTATGCTTTTACGCCAATTGTTTTAGCGATACTTTTAGTAGTTTATATGTTGGCTTCTATTTATTTTATTGGTTTATACAGAATTCCAAGATAAACATCCTTTAATTATGAATTTATTAGCCCCTTCCCAAAGCCCTTGTTTTGTGGTAAATTGACCAATTCCGAATGAGGTCCAGTTAGCCACACGCGTCCCGCGCTGTCCTGCCGGGACTGCCGCCGTTTGAACCCCCATCTATCACACATTTTTGGGAATTTTTTTCAGTGCGCCGCGAGGATCGGATTGTCATCACAGGAATCGGCCTGACCGCCCCCAACGGCAACTCCCTGCCGGAGTTCCGCCAGAACCTTTTGGAGGGCCGCTCCGGCGTGCAGAAGTTCCAGACCCGCTTCATGGGCGAGGTCCTCGCCGGCGTCTGCAATTTCGACGAACTCCGTTACCAGAAGAAAAAGGAAGTCCGCCGCGGCACCCGCGCCGGGTCCATCGCCGTCTATTGCGCTAATGAGGCGGTCATCGACTCCGGCCTCGATTTCGCCGCGCTGGACAAAAGCCGGATCGGCGTCTATACCGGCACCACGGAGCACGGCAACGTGGAGACGGAAAACGAGGTGCACAACATCAGCCAGTACGATTACGACACCAAGTACTGGTCGCACCACCACAACCCGAGAACGGTCGCCAACAACCCGGCGGGCGAGGTGACGCTGAACATGGGCATCACCGGCCCGCACTACGCCATCGGCGCCGCCTGCGCCGCGGGCAACCTGGGCATCATCCAGGGCGTGCAGATGCTGAGGCTGGGCGAAGTCGATCTGGCCATCGCCGGGGGCGTCTCCGAGAGCATCCACACCTTCGGCATCTTCGCCAGCTTCAAGGCGGAGGGCGCGCTCGCCACGCACGATGACCCGACCAAGGCCAGCCGGCCGTTCGACAAAAGCCGAAACGGCATCGTCTGCTCCGAGGGCGGCTGCCTGTACACGCTGGAACGGCTTAGCGACGCCGAACAACGTGGCGCGAAAATCTACGGCGAGATCGTCGGCTACCACAGCAATTCGGATGCGTACGACTACATCCTGCCCGAGCCGGGCCGCCAGGCGGAGTGCATGCAGGCGGCGCTGAAAAAGGCCGGGTTGGA
>NZ_HG422173.1:825549-830462 GCF_000341545.2 Nitrospina gracilis 3/211 | reverse complement strand
GGCGACATCCAGGAGGCCAAGGCCCTGCGCACGGTGTTCCCTGCCGGATCGAAGGTACGCATCAATAATACAAAGAGTTATATCGGCCACACCATGGGCGCGGCGGGGGCGCTGGAACTCACCGGCAACCTGCCTGCGTTCGACGACGGCGTGGTCCACCCCACCATCAACGTGGACGAGGTGGACCCGGAGTGCGACGTGGCTCCCTTGAAGCTCGTGGCCAACCGGCCGGAGCGGCTGGAACAGGTGAAAATCATTGTCAATAACAGCTTCGGCATGTTCGGCATCAACTCGGTTTTGATTGTCCGAAAATACCAAAAATAGGATTGAAATTTGGGGGCTCATCGCCTACCATCGAACACTGGAGGAGAGAGGTTAGATGACGAAAGAGGAAGTACGCACCGCCATCCTGAATATCATTGCTGAAATCGCTCCGGACGAGGACTTGAGCACCGTCCAGGACGAGGAGAAGCTCCGCGACCAGTTCGATCTCGACTCGATGGACTTTCTGGACATCGTCATGGAACTGCGCAAGCGCTTCAACCTCGAAGTGCCGGAAGCCGATTACCCCCAGCTGGTCACGATGAAAAGCTGTGTCGAATACCTGTTCCCGCGTCTCAAGGACCGGCACCTGGTAACCTGACACCGCGCTGTCCATCCGCGCCAAACCCGACATCCCGCAACCCCCCTCCGGGGCCGGGATTTTCTTGTTTTTTAAGCCTGAATCCTTAACAATACGGCATGGTGTACGATGCGCTCATAATCGGCTCCGGGCTCTCCGGACTGGCCGCGGGCATCCGCTTGGCGATGTTCAACAAGAAGGTGCTGATCGTCGAAAAGCACGTGGAGGTGGGCGGCCTCAACTCCTTCTACGTGCGCAAGCAGAGGACGTTCGACGTCGGCCTGCACGCCATGACCAACTACGTGCCGAAGGGCGCGCGCAACGCGCCGCTTTCCAAACTGCTCAAGCAGTTGCGCTTTCGCCACGAGGATTTCCGCCTCTGCCCCCAGCACCAGTCCGAGATCCGCTTCCCCGGACACGCCCTCCGCTTCACCAACGATTTCTCCGTGCTGGAGGAGGAAGTCGCGCGCGCCTTCCCGGCGCAGATCGACGGCTTCCGCCGCCTCGTCGCCAAAATCCGCGATTACGACGAGCTCGACCTCAACAACAGCCGCTTCACCCCGGCCCGCGCCGTGGTGCAGGAATGCATCACCGATCCCGTGCTCATCGACATGCTGTTCTGCCCGCTCATGTACTACGGCAGTGCCAGCGAGGGCGACATGGATTTCTACCAGTTCGTCATCATGTTCAAATCCGTGTTCATGGAAGGCTTCGCCAAACCGGAGGGCGGCATGCCGTACATCCTGAACCTCCTGGTGGACAAATACAAAACGCTGGGCGGCGAACTGCGCATGGGCGCGGGGGTGAAGGCCATCCACGCCCCGGATGGGGCTCTGCAGTCGGTCGAGCTCGAAAACGGCGAGACGCTGCTGGCCGACAAGGTGATCTCGTCGGCGGGTTACATCGAGACGCTTCGCCTGTGCCGGCCCTGCCCGGTGGAAGAGGCCCGGTGCGAGGAGGGCCGCATGTCGTTCATGGAGTGCCTGTTCGTGCTCGACCGCCAGCCGAAAGACCTGGGTTACGACAAGAGCATCGTGTTCTTCTCCACCAAACCGCGTTTCGACTACCGCGTGCCGGAGGCGGCGGTGGATGTGACCAGCGGCGTGCTGTGCGCGCCCAACAATTTCGATTACCCCCAGCCCGGCGAGGGCATGCTGAGGCTCACCAACCAGGCCAATTACGGCGTGTGGAACGACATGGTCCGCGCCGACTACCGCGCCGCCAAGAAAGAATGGCGCGAGCGCGCCATCGAGGAAATCCTTCAATTTTTCCCCGATTTCCGGCATAATGTCGTGTTCACGGACGCATTTACACCCAAGACCATCTTCAAATACACCGGACACCTCAACGGCGCGGTGTACGGTGCCCCCCACAAGATCAAGGACGGGCGCACGCCCATCCGCAACGTCTTTATTTGCGGGACAGATCAGGGTTTTTTGGGTATCATTGGGGCTACTTTGAGCGGCATTTCCATGGCCAATCTGCACGTATTGCAGGCCGAAAACAAACCGGAATACGGGAGAATTTGATGGCAAAGGACTGGTTGAAAGGGGTGAAGTCGGCCTACGACACGGTCATTATCGGAAGCGGTCTGGCGGGGCTCACCGCCGCCAACATGCTGGCCCGGTTCGGTCACCGCGTGCTGGTACTGGAGCACCACTACAACCTGGGCGGGCTGGCCACCTGGTTCAAACGCAAGGGCGGCCACATCATGGACATCTCCCTGCACGGCTTCCCCATCGGCATGATCAAGACCTGCCGCAAATACTGGTCCAAGGAAATCGCCGACTCCATCATCCGCCTGCGCAACATCCGCTTCGACAACCCCCAGTTCGCCTTCGGCACCACCTTCGACAAGGAAGACTTCACCAACCTGATGCGCGAACGCTTCGGCATCCTCAAGGAAACCATCGACGAGTTTTTTGAAACCGTGCGGGCGATGAATTTTTACGACGACGTGAAGATGACCACGCGCGAGCTGTTCGAGAAATTCTTTCCCGGCAGGACCGACGTGCACCGCCTGCTCATGGAACCGATCACCTACGCCAACGGCTCCACTCTGGACGACCCGGCCATCACTTACGGCATCGTGTTCTCCAACTTCATGGACAAGGGCGTCTATACTTTTCAGGGCGGCACGAATGAACTGATCCGCAAAATGAAAAAGGAACTGCAGAAAAACGGCGTGGACATCCGCACCCATTGCCTCGTCGAAAAGGTGCTGGTGGAAGACAAGCAGGTGACCGGCGTGCGCGTGAACGGACGCGAGATCCCCGCCAAGGCGGTGCTTTCCAACAGCAATATCCTGAACACGATCGAAAAGCTGACGGGCGAAGAGCATTTCTCGAAAGAGTTCATCCAGGAAGTGCGCGACGTGCGCCTCAACGACAGCAGTTGCCAGGTGTACATCGGCATCAAAAAGGGCGAGAAGATCGACAACGTGGGCGACCTGCTGTTCACTTCGCAGAAAGAGGAATTCGATTCCGAAGAACTGCTCGACTTCCACACCACCAGCAGAACGTTTTCGTTTTACTACCCGGAGATCCGCCCCGGCCACAACCAGTATTCCATCGTCGCCTCGACCAACGCCCGTTTCAAGGACTGGGCTTACCTCAGTGAAGAGGAATACCAGGCGAAGAAAGACGAGTTGATCGAACGAACGCTCGAAGCTTTGGAGCGTTACGTGCCCGGCGTGCGCGCCAAGATCGACCACGTGGAAGCGTCCACGCCGAAAACGTTCAAGCGCTACACCACGCATCCCGGCGGCGTGTCGTTCGGCACCAAGTTCGAGGGATTGAAAGTCAGCCGCGAACTGCCCAACCAGATCGCCGGCCTGTTTCACGCGGGATCGGTGGGCATCATCATGTCCGGCTGGCTGGGCGCCGCCAACTACGGCGTCATCGTCGCCAACGAGGTGGACAAGTTCGTGTCGTCCCTCAGCAAGGCGAAACTGGAACCGGTCAACGTCTGACCCGCCGGGCATCCGTCGGGCCTCCGGCAAACGTGGCATGAAACCGGCGCACCCTCTCTCCAACCGACTCCATGCAATTCGATTTCACAGAACAGACGGTGATCGTGACCGGCGGCACCCGCGGCATCGGGCGCGGCATTGGTGAAGCTTTTTTTGAAAGCCGGGGCCACCGTCGTCGCCACCTACCTGTCCAACCAACCCGCCGCCGAACAGTTTCAGAAAGACCATGCCGATGCGGGCGACCGCCTGCACGTCCGCCAGTGCGATGTCACCAACCTGGAAAATGTCGAGGCATTTTACAAATACGTGACGGAGACGCTCGGCACGTTTCACGTGCTGGTCAACAACTCGGGCATCCGCCGCGACGCCATCGTCGGCATGATGACGGAGGAGGACTGGCGCGACGTGGTGGACACCAACCTCACCGGTACCTTCACCATGAGCAAGCTCGCGGTGCAGAACCTGTCGCGGAAACGCTACGGTCGCATCATCAACATCACCTCCCCCATCGGCAAGTTCGGGTTCGCCGGGCAGGCCAACTACGCCGCCACCAAGGCCGGGCAGGTGGCCTTCACCAAATCGCTGTCGAAGGAAGTGGCAAGCCGCAAAATCACCGTCAACTGCGTGTCGCCGGGGTTCATCGACACCGATTTCATCGCCGACCTGCCGGACGACCAGAAACAGCAGTACCTCGAACAGGTGCCGCTGAAACGCTTCGGCACCGTGGAGGACGTCGCCCACTGCGTGCTGTTCCTCGCCAGCCGCGACGCGGCCTACATCACCGGCGCCGTGCTCGAAGTGACAGGTGGCTTGTAGCCAGACTGCGTCTGGAGGAAACGTGATCCACTACTCCCAGTTGCTTGCGGCCAATGCGCCGCAAACGAACGATGGTCTTCATTTTATCCCCCTCCCCTTTTCAAGGGGAGGGCTGGGAGGGGTTACTAGGGAATCGATAACTTGATGCGTGATAGTTGGAACAGGTTCGGCTTATTAATCAGAATAATAATAGCGTTGATTTGTTCATGCTTAACAATAAATTCGATGGCAACTATCCTGTTTGAAAGAATAGATATGTTGTTTGTTGTTCGATTATCAAGTGGATTCTTGGCCATTTTAATATTGCCAAAAAACCTGAGGGTAGATTTTCTTAAGATCGTCTTCTTCTTTAGTGGCGGGTATGGAATAATTTTTTGGTAATGCTTTATATAAAAAGTGAGAGCTTTGAATTAGGTACCGAGATTTATACTCAAATTATTATTAGTATTTTATATTTAATCATTTTTTTAATTCTCCTAAAATCAGATAAAAAGAATTTAGAGG
>NZ_HG422173.1:794240-825449 GCF_000341545.2 Nitrospina gracilis 3/211 | reverse complement strand
AGGACAACAAGGAAATATTATGAGATATGAGGCGGACGATTGTCCACGGCGACGATTCCGTTCGACGCGGGGACGAATGACCTTTCCTTTAATCTCCCTCTCCCCCTCGCGGGAGAGGGCGGGGTGAGGGGGAATGATATTTCCTCTTTTCTCCCAACTGAAGTATTCTTATGAACGACGAAATCTTAAACACCATCCCGCACCGGCCGCCGTTCCTGTTCGTCGATGAAATCGTCGAGCAAACCGACACGCGTATCCACACGCGCAAAACCATAAACGCCGACGAGCCGTTCTTCAAAGGCCATTACCCGGATTTCCCCATCATGCCCGGCGTGCTCATCTGCGAATGCGTGTTTCAGGCGGGCGCTCTCTTGATGGCGAAAAAACTGGGCACGGAGGAAGGCAAGGTGCCGGTGCTGACACGCATCCAGAACGTGAAGTTCAAACAACCCGTATATCCCGACAGCGTGCTCGATATCCGCGTCGAGTACGGCGAGAGTGTCGGTCCGGCGCATTACATGAAAGGCAAGGCGGAGGTGAACGGCAAGACCGCGGTGTCGGTCGAGTTCACCGCCATGCTGATGGAGGAACAGCGGTGAGCTTCCTCAGCCTCGAAGGCAAGAGCATCCTCGTCACCGGCGTCGCCAACAAGAAAAGCGTGGCCTACCACATCGGCAAAACGCTGGAGGCGGAAGGCGCGCAAGTGATCTACAGCGTGCGATCGGAAACGCGCAAGGCCAGCGTCAAGAAACTGCTCGACCCGGCGCCGATGTTCGTCTGCGACGTGGAGGACGAAGCGCAGATCGACCGCCTGCGTGACGAAGTTGCCAAAACCACCGGTACTCTGCACGGTCTGGTGCATTCCATCGCCTTCGCCAACTTCGCCGACGGACTGAAACCGTTTCACGAGACCTCAAAGCGGGATTTTTTGCAGTGCGTTGACATCTCCTGCTACTCGCTCATCCGCCTGTCGAACACATTCAAGGACCTGTTTGCGAAAGACGCGTCGGTCGTCGCCGTCGGCATTTCCACCACGCGCATGGCGGCGGAGAACTACGGCTACATGGGGCCCGCCAAGGCCGCGCTCGACTCCTCGCTCGCCTTCCTCGCCAAATCGTTCAGCGCGTTTTCTCAGGTGCGGTTCAATTCGGTGAACGCCGGATTACTCAAGACTTCGGCTTCGGCCGGCATACCGGGCTACCTTGACTCGTATATGCACGCCGAGCAGTTGACGCTCCGCAAAAAGGCGTTGCAGACGCAGGAGGTGGCGAACGCCGCCGTGTTTCTGTTGAGCGAACGGTCGAGCGGCATCAACGCGCAGGGCATCGTGCTCGACGCCGGCATGAGCATCAACTACTTCGACAAGGACATCGTCCGCCGCGCCCAGCGCCCGGAACCGAAATAAGCAACGCCTCCTCCGGAAAACCCACGCTTCTCTTTCCGGCAACCTTCTCTCAATAAAAACAGCCGAAATTTCCCACAATCAAAGGCACCTGTATTTCCTGAATCAAAGTGCCTTTCGGGGGTTTCCATTTCCCGGCCGGGTTCTATATTAACTAATAGAGCACTCTCCATAAAAATTCAGAGGCGGGACGAGTCATGGAAATCGCGAGCCAGGAACTTCTTGAAGTGTCAACGGAAATGGAAGAGAAAGTGCAGGAGTTGTATCGCGGACTTGCCGGGCGCATTGAAGACCCGGTGGTGAAAAATTACTTATTGCTGATGGCCCGGGATGAAGCCCATCATGAAAAGCATTTCGAAAACATGCTGGGTACAGAGAAAAGTCAGCATTGTGGCTGGAACCACAGCCAGGAGTTGCGCGAACTGATCGACACGCAAATTCAAAAGGAATTGTTTCCGCTGGTGGACCGAACGCTGGAACGCATGCCCAATTCAGTGGATATTCCCCGAGCGCTGCATGTCTGTCTGAAATGTGAAGAGATGTCCGTCGAATTCTATGGACTGATGCGGGCCAGTTGTGAAGATGTGGAAACCAAGTCGGTATTGATCGAGCTGGAAAGCGAAGAGAAATCGCACCGCGACTTCATCCGGGCCCTGCTTCAGCACTGGGAAGAGAAAATTGGTTGAATCGGTGGTGTCAGTAAACCGGTTCCTGTCTTTTTAAAACAGGGTTGCCTGCCGGTCGGTGGGATCGCGGAAGTGGTCGATGGACAGACGTGGTCCGCCGGCTGAAAACCCCGCCTGCTTGCGCGCGAGCGTGAACATCTGTTTGATCTGCTCCGCATACACGCCTTCACCTTTCATGCGCGCGCCGAAGCGCGTGTCGTTCAACTCCCCGCCGCGTACCTCACGGATGCGATTGAGCACTTTGCCTGCCTGCGTCGGCACGTGCGTCTCCAGCCATTCGCGGAACAGGTCTTTCAATCCATGCGGCAGGCGCAGTACCTGATACCCCGCAAACTGCGCGCCCGCGTCTTTCGCCGCTTTGAGCAATGCCGGGATCTCGTGATCGGTGAGGCCGGGGATGATGGGCGCCGCGAGCACACCCACGGGCACGCCCGCCTCGTTCAACGCACGCACGGCGTGCAATCGATTCTCCGGCGTCGAGGCGCGCGGCTCCAGTCTGCGTGCGAGGTTCGCGTCGAGCGTGGTGATGGAAAGATACACCGCCGCGCAGTCGAACGCCGCCAGTTGCGACAGCACATCGATATCGCGCGTGACGAGTTCGTTCTTGGTGATGATGGCGACGGGGTTGCGGAAATCGAGCGCCACCTGCAAACAGGCGCGGGTGAGGCCGAGTTTGCGCTCGACGGGCTGGTACGCGTCGGTGACGCCGGAGACGGCGATCGTCTGCGGTTGCCAGCTTTTTCTGGAAAGCGCTTGCCGGAAAAGTTCCGGCGCGTTGGGCTTGACGAGGATCCTGCTTTCGAAATCGATTCCCGCCGACAGCTCGAAATACTCGTGCGTCGGCCGCGCGTAGCAATAGACGCAACCGTGCTCGCACCCTCGGTAGGCGTTCAGGCTGTAATTGAAAGGAATATCCGGGCTGTCGTTCGACGACAGGATCGACTTCGAAACGTCCTGCCAGAACTCTGTGTTCTGGCCCGGGCCCTGAGGATCGTCCAGCCAGTCCTCCGCCGTGGAGCGGTCGAGCGGCTTGAACCGGTTGGCGGGGTTGCTCCCCGCCCCCGGCCCGTTGCCGGTTTCGCGGATGATCCTTGCGCTGATTTCATTCCATTCCGTTATGCCTCATCAATGTTTGTGCGTTCCTTCTTCCCAGTATTCCTGGATCATGGCCCAGGCGCGGTGAGTGAGGTGGCACTTCTTGCAACCTTCCCTGCCGATGATGCCGACGTTTTTCCAGAACTCGCCGGGATTCGGTTTGTCCTGCATCAACGTGTCGCGCATGTCGTCGAAGGCCTTGTTGACCTCGTCACCGACGAAAAACTGTTTCACCGCGTCGGTGGTGTGGCACTTCGAGCAGGTGGATTTCAACTCCATGAACCGCTGTTTGAATCCGCGCACCGCCTTGGCCGAGCGGTCGTACTGCCCTTCTTTAAAATTGGTGGTGACGGCGTTGAACGATCCGGAAATCTTGTGCATGAATTTGCCGTAAGCCAGCTCTTCTTCAGTGACCGGATCGAGGATTTTGATTTTATCCGCATGCGGCCAGTGGAAATGCGCCCACACGGAGACGTATTGGTCCGCGTGGCACTTGCCGCAGGTCTTGCCAACGGCACCGGAGGTTTCCCCGATCTTTTTCGGGTCGTGCGTTTTCACCGCCTCGGCGAACGTCTTCGCCGCTTTGAGATCGAAGTATTCTTCCCATTCCGGCACCAACTTGGATGTTTCCTCGTAGGCTTTCAAGAAATCGGCGGCGCGCGCTTCCGCGTTTTCCCAATCACCTTCGCCCATGTTGGTGAACACACCGCCGAAGTTGCCGGAGAGGGCGTGCATCTGCTGAATCCACTTCGGCTCCTTGGACTCGGGCGGGTAGAGTTTTTTCAGCGAATCGGGCGGCTCTTTCACCACCAGGTCTTTGGCCAGAACGGGCGTAGCGGACCACAACAGCATTGCAACGAAAACAAGTGCGGAGAATTGAAAAGTACGGATCATGAAGCCCTCCCAGTTTTTGGTAATCGTGAAAACGATATAGACTTCTATTATAGCTAAACCGAACCAATGGAAAGCAAGGGCTTATCTTGAGAAATGCACGCGTTTCACGTCGGTTTTTTCTTTGGACCAGGCGGGCGTGTACTGGATGAGAAGCTCCGCGCGTTGCACGTTGCTTCCCGCCAGGTAGCGGTATTTCACGGATTTTTTGTAGGGCAGGGCGGTTTCCTGCTGTGGGGCGAGGATTTCCTTGTACTCGTCGATGGCTTTTCCCGCCTCATCAAAAAAGGTGGTGTACAGGTACATGCGCGGATCGCCATTGTCCGCGGTCGGCACCCAGTGCGGTACGTTGAGATTGGTGAGTTCCAGTTCGAACACGCGCTTTCCGAACGTTCCGGTGACTGCGATGTCCACCTCGGTGATTTCACGTTTGGGGAAACTGTGATCGGCGACTTCGCGCTTGGCGTGCAGGAGGCTTTTCGGAAAACTTTGTGTCAGCCGCGCCAGTTTGCGTTGCATGTGGCAGGACTGGCAGGTTTTGCCCGACCCCGTCGCCTGCCACTGCTTGTAGGTTTTCTCGTGGCACGATGAACAAAACTTCGCGGTGCGGTAGGCGTCGTTCTGTTTCGTCGGGTGCGGCGGCGACAGGATATCGTACGGACCGTGCATGGCGTCCTCTTTCAAATGGCAGGGCACGCAGTAGATGCCGTCGTCGCGGTGCTTGAGGCGCGGTTGTGGTTTTTCGCCCGGAAACACCGTCGTCGGAATGTGGCAGTTCAGGCATTTTTCTTTCGAGTGGTTCTCCGACGCCTTGACGTAGCCCTCGCTCACCCACGCCACCGAGTGACGGCTCTCCTTCCACGCTTCGAAAATATCTTTATGACAATCGGCGCATCGCTTTGCTTTCGGGTAGCGCAGTAAATCCGGTTCACGTACTTTTTGGATGAGTGTATCGGGAATGAGGCCGGGAGTGATGTTGACGACGAAGTATATCGAGCACAACGCGGCGAATCCCAACGCGCCAGCGGCCAGGGCCCAGCGTAGAAGACGGTAACGGTCCATCGAACGCTCTCATTGGGTGAAGGGATGGAGAGGGGAAACGGTTGCCGTTTAGAACTGTTGCAGGAACCGCAGGTCGTTTTCGAAGAACAGGCGGATGTCGTTGATGCCGTATTTGAGCATGGCGATGCGCTCCATGCCGAGCCCGAAGGCGAAGCCTGTCCATTTTTCCGGATCGTAATCGACGAAGCCGAACACCGCCGGGTCCACCATACCGCACCCGAGGATTTCGATCCATCCGGTGCGCGAGCAGACGCGGCACCCGTCGCCGCCGCAGATGACGCACTGAATGTCCACCTCCGCGCTGGGAGAGGTGAACGGGAAAAAGCTGGGGCGGAAACGCACACCGGTATCGGGACCGAACACTTGGTGCACGAACAGGTTCATGACCCCCTTGAGATCGCTGAACGACACACCCTCGTCCACCATCAACCCCTCGATCTGGTGGAACATCGGCGTGTGCGAGATGTCGGAATCGCACCGGTACACCTTGCCCGGCGCGATGATGCGCACCGGCGGTTGCTGTTTTTCCATGACATGGATCTGCACCGGCGACGTGTGCGTGCGCAGGACGCGATCGCCGATATAAAACGTGTCCTGCATGTCGCGCGCCGGGTGGTCTTGCGGAATGTTGAGCGCTTCGAAATTGTAATAATCGGATTCGATTTCCGGCCCTTCCGCCACGTCAAAACCGAGGCTGACGAAAACGCGGGTGATTTCTTCCATCACCTGTGTGACGGGGTGGAGGGAACCAATGGGTTCGCGGCGGCCGGGGAGGGTGGTGTCGAACGTGCCGGATTTTTTACCGGTGCCGGAATGTTCCAGCTCGCCGGACCTTTCCTGGATGCGCGCTTCGACGTGGGTTTTGAGGTCGTTGATGTGTTTGCCGACGGCACGTTTTTCTTCCGGCGGCAGGCCGCGCAGGTCTTTCAGGATGACCGTGACGTGCCCCTTTTTTCCAAGGTAGCGCGTGCGCAGGTCCTTGAGGTCGGCGGAAGTGGAAGCGGACGCCAAAGCTTCTTCGAATTCCCGGCGATAGTTGTCAATCTGATCGATCATACCAGGCAAGGTCTGGGGAAACAGGCCCGGCTGGGCCGGGGGCAAACAGTGTAATCCGATTGCACCGGGAAACCAAAGCTCGCCCTTGGAGCATCAGCCGGGTTCGTCTGGCCGCAGGCCGGTCAATTCAGATTGGAGCGAGCGGTTTCGAGAAGTGCCTTGAAGGACTTTTCGTTGTGAATGGCCATATCGGACAGCACCTTGCGGTCCAGGTCGATGTTGGCTTTTTTCAGGCCGTGCATGAACTGGCTGTAGGTCAGCCCTTCGGCGCGGGCGGCGGCGTTGATGCGCGCGATCCACAGGCGGCGGAAATCGCGTTTGCGGGTGCGGCGGTCGCGGTAAGCGTAGGTGAGCGACTTCTCAACCGCCTCGCGGGCCTTGCGGTACGCGGTACTGCGCACACTGCGGAAGCCTTTGGCCAGCTTCAAAACTTTCTTTCGGCGATTACGGGATACAGTTCCGTTTACGGCTCTTGGCATTTTTCAGATTCTCCTGGTGTTCTCCCGGTTCGCTCAATTAGGCAACAGGGCTTTGATGCGCTTGGCGTCGCCGCTGGTCAGGGTGCGGCTGCGGCGCAGGTTGCGTTTTCGTTTAGTGGTTTTGCTGGTCAGGATGTGACTCGTGAACGCGGCGTTTCTGCGGATCTTGCCCGTCCCCGTTTTGCGAAATCGTTTCGCGGCGCTCTTGTTGGTTTTCATCTTCGGCATGGTGCTGACTCCGTTTTCCTTATCTCTATTCCTGTCACGGTCCGGCGCTCAGGCTTCGGCCGCATCTTCCTTTTTCGTAGGAACTTCCTTTTTCTTTTTCGGTACGAGAATCATCGTCAACGTACGACCTTCCTGCTTCGAAGCCTGTTCGATATCGGCAAGATCCTCCAGCGTTTCGGCCACGCGTTCCAGCAGGCGCTGCCCGTTTTCGCGGTGAACGATCTCCCGGCCCTTGAAAAAGATCACGATCTTGGCCTTGTCGCCGGCTTCAAGAAAGCGCTGTGCGTGCTTGATTTTGAAATTGAAATCGTGCTGGTCGGTATTCGGCCGGAATTTGACTTCCTTGACGTGAATGACCCTCTGATTTTTCTTCGCTTCGTGCGCCCGTTTGCTTTGCTTGTATTTGTACTTGCCGTAATCCATGATCCGGCAAACGGGGGGGTTGGCGTGCGGCGCGACTTCCACCAGGTCGAGATCGTTTTCCTGCGCCATCGACAGGGCCTCGTGCGTGGGGAACGTTCCCAACTGTTCGCCATCGGCGCCAATCACCGTGACTTCCTTGACACGGATCATGTTGTTGATACGCTGTTTTTTATTAATACAAAGGTCTCCTATTCAATTTCAAATGACAAAACGCTTCAAAGCACATCGATCGCCTTGGTGTCAATCTCGTGCTTCAACTGTTTCAAGAAATCATCCAATGACAGGGTGTGGGTATCCTGAGAGCGCCGCTTGCGGACGGCCACCTGCCCGGATTGCACTTCCTTGTCGCCTAAAACCAACATATAAGGGGTTTTGGCCAATTGGGCCTCCCTTATCTTGAACCCAATCTTCTCATTTCGCAAGTCTTTTTCCACCCGGATTCCCTTTTCTTCCAGTTTCGCCGCCACCTCTTCGGCATAGGCGTTCTGGTTGTCGGTGATGGGCAAAAGAATCACCTGCACCGGGGCCAGCCACAAGGGAAACGCGCCCGCGTAATGCTCAATCAGACATCCGAAAAAGCGTTCGATGGACCCCATCAGCGCGCGGTGGATCATGATCGGCTGGTGGTGTTTGCCGTCCTCGGCGACGTACGACATTTCAAACCGGTGCGGCAGGTTGAAGTCGACCTGGATGGTGGACACCTGCCAGAAACGGCCGAGGCTGTCCTTGATCTTGATGTCGATCTTGGGTCCGTAAAACACCCCTTCGCCGGGGTCTTCCTCGTAATCGAGGCCGGACTTGTCGAGCGCCTTCTGCAGGGCGTCGGTGGCCGTGGTCCAGTCGTCGTCGGAGCCGACGGATTTATCCGGCCGGGTGCTGAGGAATACCTTGTACTGGTCGAAACCGAACGAGCGCAGAATATAAAGCACGAACCCGAGCACGCGCTCGATCTCGGCCTCGATCTGGTTGCGCGCGCAGAACAGGTGCGCGTCGTCCTGCGTGAAGCCGCGCACGCGCAGCAGGCCGTGCATGACGCCCGACCGTTCGTAGCGGTACACCGTTCCCAGTTCCGCCCAGCGCAGGGGCAGGTCGCGGTAACTGCGCAGGTGCGACTTGTAAATCTGAATGTGGAACGGGCAGTTCATCGGCTTCAGGATGTATTCCTTGTTCTCGACATCCATCGGCGCGAACATGTTCTCTTTGTAAAAATCGAAATGGCCGCTGGTCTGCCACAAATCCGACTTCGCCGTGTGCGGCGTGTACACCAGCTCGTAACCGTTCTTGTAATGCTCCTGCCGCCAGAACTCCTCGACAATGTAGCGGATGCGCGACCCCTTCGGGTGCCAGAGAATCAGGCCGGGGCCGACATCCTCCGACATCGAAAACAGGTCGAGCTCCTTGCCCAGCTTGCGGTGGTCACGCCGCTTGGCCTCTTCCAGACGGTCGAGGTATTCCTTGAGTTCGTCCTTGGTGCGCCAGGCGGTGCCGTAGATGCGCTGCAGGACGGGGTTGCGCTCGTCGCCGCGCCAGTAGGCGGCGGAGGTGGACAGCAGTTTGAACGCTTTCAGCCGCTTGGTGTTGTCCACGTGCGGACCGCGGCACAGGTCCGTGAAGTCTCCCTGCGTGTAGGCGGAGATGGCGTCACCCTGGTCGATCGACTCGATGATCTCGACCTTGAAATCTTCGCCCAGGTCCTTGAAAAACTTGACCGCCTCGTCGCGCGGCATCTCCTGGCGCTGGATGTCGAGACCTTTCTTGGCGATCTCCTTCATGCGCTTTTCGATCTTTTTCAGGTCTTCAGGAACGAACGGCGTCTCGCGGTAAAAATCGTAATAGAACCCGTCCTCGATGACCGGCCCGATGGTGACCTGCGTCTCGGGGAACAGGTCCTTCACCGCCTGCGCCATGAGGTGGGCGCAGCTGTGGCGGATGGTGTCGAGATCGAATTCCGTTTGCGCCGGTTTGTTCTGCGTTTGTTCGTTCATAAGACGTAAAAAGGCATCATGGGACGATCCGCACATGATGCCCTTTTTTTGCTTAAAAAGACCTTGGAGGATCCTGATATTGAGAAAATAGGCACGGGCGGTTTCGAACCGCCGACCCCTTGCATGTCAAGCAAGTACTCTACCCCTGAGCTACGTGCCTGTAATCACCTAGATTGCTTGAGCTTATTCTATTTTTATTGACCGCTTTGTCAAGCCCAAAGCGGGCGTGACCCGGAGCAAAATGGGTAATACTTTGTGGGCGGACGATGGTCGGCGGGCCCGTTCCAAATCCAAACCGTTTCTTCCCCACGTCGTGGGGGCGGTCGTGGCCCGAGCAAATTGGCTAATGCTCAAGTGTCACGGCGATGACCCTCCAGCGCGTTCCGAATACAAGCCGTTTGCTCCGGCTCTAAGCCGGGGGGTGTGGCCCGTAGCAAATTGGGTAATGCTTTGTTGGGGTGACGATGGTCGGTGGGCAAGAATCCCCTGCTGATTTATCAGGAGGCGATCCTCAGCCATAAAAAAACCCGGGCCCCGCAAAACGGGACCCGGGTAGGAGGTTCCGACGATTAACGGGTGAGGTTCACGGTTTCCGTAAGGAGGTCGTCGGTGGTGGTGATGATGCGGGCGCTCGCCTGGAACGCCTGTTGGGTTTTGATCATGGTGACGAACTCCTGTGCCAGGTCGACGTTGGAAAGCTCCAGCGTGCTGCCCAGCACGGAGCCGAACGCTCCGGTCTGTGGCGCGGCAATGACTGGCTGTCCGGACAGCCCGGATTCCGCGAACAGGTTTTGTCCCACCCGCGTCAGGCCGGTCGGGGCCAGGAAATCCGCCAGGCCCAGCTGGAAAAGCGACTCCGACTGACCGTTGCTGAACAGGCCGTTGATGGTCCCGTCGTTGGCCACGCTGATTCCCGTCAACACACCGGTGGGGAACCCGTCCTGCACCACCGAGTTGTTGTTGGAGGTGGCGGCGAACCCGGTCACCTTGCCGTTGGTGGCGATGCCCGTGGTATCGGCCAGATCCCAGGTGATGTTCTGCGTGGCACCGGGAGGCGACGCCGTGGTGAAGTCGATGGTGACGGTCAGGTCCTGCACATCACCACCGAAAAGCACCGTGCCGCCGCTGTCGAGAACGCCATCCAGCGTCCCGGTATTGTCGAACACCAGCGAACCGCTGTTATTGGCCGTAGCCGCGACCACCGTGCCCTCGCCCGCTGGAACCGAGACCGCATAGTCCCACTGCGTGTGCGTGGTGGCCGGGAAGGTGGCTGTGGTGTTGGTGGCCTTGGTGAAGGTGATGGACGCCACCACCTGGTTGCCCACCGAGTTGACCAGCGTGATCGGCGAAGTGAACGTGGTGCCTACCGCAGACCGGGCGTCGAGGTTCGCCCCCAGCGTGAACTGGGTGCTGGCATTGGGCGCCGACTGCACTCCGGCGAGGTCCACGTTCTCCAGGGTGTTGTTCACGGTACCGCCGGTGACGCGGAATCCCTGCAGAATGTTGCCGCCGATGTCCTGCACCACACCGTTGTCATTGATGCGGAACTGGCCGGCGCGGGTGTAAAAATTGCCCTGGCCGTTGTTGACGATGAAAAAGCCCTGACCGTCGATCGCCATGTCCAGGGAGTTGGTGCTATTTTCGATCGCACCCTGCGAAAAATCCTGCAGCGACCCGATGAACTGCGTGCCCTGTCCTACCTGCGAGGTCACCGACCCGGAAGTCAGGACGGTGCTGAACAGATCGCCGAAAACACTTTTACTGCTTTTGAACCCAACCGTGTTGGTATTTGAAATGTTGTCGCCGATGACGTTCATGGCCTGTGAATTCGATCGCAGGCCGGACACACCGGAGAACAGGGAACCTATGAGTGACATGACATCTCTCCTTATCGATTTTTATTAGAGCGAAACCCTGGAAATATTATCAGCCGAAATCTTGGCGCCGTTCACGATGGCGTAGGTGTTGCCGTCTTCAAACAGGACCTCGGACACCGTCCCCTTGGTGAAGGTGGCGGCTTCCACGCTGTTGCCCGCGGGGCTCGTCGCCTTCACGCGGAAAGTGTAGTTGCCTTCGGCCACCGGGTTGCCCGAAGCGTCCAATCCATCCCAGACAGCGGTGTTGCCGCCCTTGCCGCCCGATCCGGTCACCGTGCGCACCAGCGAGCCGATGGCGTCGTACACCTCAACCGTCACCGTGTCCGCTTCCTCTCCGAGCGAGTAGCTCAGGTTGTGCGTGTCGCCTGATTTGTGGGCGACCGTGTTGCCCTGCACATCCACCTGCTTGCCGATCATGTTGATCATGCTCGAGTTGGTGGCGGCCTGTTGCGACTGGATCAGTTTCAGGATGTTGGTGTTGACGTTGGTCATCTGTTCCAGCGCGCTGAATTGCGCCAGCTGCGCGCTGAACTCCTGGCCGTCCATCGGGTTGAGCGGATTCTGGTTGCTGAGCTGGGCGATCATGAGTTTCATGAAATCATCCTTGCCCAGCGTATTCTTCGCGCTGGTGGGCGCGAGGGACTTGTTTGATTCCGCGTGGGGTAAAACGCCTTGCAACATGGCCGAAGCCTCCTAAAGAGTTAAGCGAATAAACTGATCGTTTGCGATTCGTTGAAAAACACCGGCCGGGTGAAAGCGACTTCCTCCACCGGTCCGGACGTGTCGGGTCCCTGTGCCGGATCAAACGGCCGGAACGCATGCACCTGCTCCTGGCGCTGGTGCGGCGACTGCCCATGGTGGTTGCCGCCGACGAGCACGGTGAAGGAATCCACCTTCACACCCTGGCTGTGCATGGTGTCGCGCAATTGCGTGAGGCTGCCTTCGATGGCCTGTTTGACTGCGTGATTCTCCGCCACCAGGGTGGCGCGTACGGTTTCGCCGCTGGATGAAACGTTCAGCCGCACGGTGCCCAAAGACGGCGGGTCGAGTTTGATGTGCACCTCGCGCGAATGACCCAGGTTGCGGAACGCCACCTTTTCGATGATCTGCGCCGTCACGGGTTTTTCGACCCCGCCGCGGGCGCTGTAGGTTTCCGCCATCATCGGCCGGAAACCTTCACCCGCCTTGTCCGAGACCGGTGATGTGGACGTGGCACCGACGGGAGCGGTCTGGTTTGCGGTCTGCGTGGCCTCCCCACCGGTGTTCAACCCGTTGACCGCCGTTGCCGTGGCCGCCTGGGCCGAAACGGCGGCGGGTTTCGGTGCGGCCGCGTTCGGGTTCAGCGGTTGCATGCCGGGATTCGTATGCGCCTTGCCTTCGTGCGTCAGGTTGGAGACGGTCTGCGAACCGGATTTTTCTCCCATCAGTTCCGCGGGGGTTTTCATCTTCGCATCCGTGGAACGGGTATCGAGATTCAGTTTGGATTCGCGTGAAGGCGGGGCGGGTTCCGTTTGCGTATCGGGAGTCGGCTGACCGGCTCCCTTGGATTTGGAAATGCTTTGCGCCAGCTTGGCCAGCACGATGCGTCCATCGACTTTGCTGTCCGAGCTGTTCATGCCGCGCGCCTCTTCAATGATCTTGCGCGCTTCGGCTTCGGTGAGGCCGGCCTTCATCAATGCGTCGATCACTTTCTTTTCAAGAACGGAGGCGTTGGCGCCGTTGTTCTGTGCCGACTGGACGGCCATGCCGTCTTCCGGATTCTCAACCTGGAGGTTCTGCAGGGCCTGGAGCAATCCGTTCAACGCCATCAGGAACGCGCCGCCCTGGCCGTTTTGATTCATGTCATCGTTCAACGCGGCGATGAGGCGGTCGAGCACCTCGGGATCGAGGTCCATCTGCCGGAGTTGTTCGATGAGCATGTCTTTCGATGCGCCCCCGTTTTGACCGGAGATCAGGTTCATCAGTTGAAGGTCCGGATCGGTTTTGAGCTGGTTGAGCAGTTGCATGAGCGCATCGGTGCCCGGCTTGCTTGAATTTTCGGCCGAAGCGAGAAGCGCTTCCGCCTCAGGAGACAAACCTCCGCTGTTCTGCAGCAAGGCAAGGAGTGCCTGCAAGGAAGTTTCCTGCGGGACCGGGCGGGCCTGTTTCCCATCCGCCCACTGCGTTTCCCTATTGTCCGAAGCGGTTGTCCTGTATTTGGAGTCGTGCGTACGGGAATGCTTTGTTTTCGAAAAACGCGATTCCGTTTTCGGTTCGTGAACGAATTCGCGAGTACGGTTGTGTGATTCGGTGCGGGTGTCGTCGAAGCGACGGTCATGGTGGTGAGCGTCTGAGGAGGAAACAGAGTCCCGCCGCACGGTGCGCGTGTCGTTCTGCATGAACTTGTCGAAGTCCGGCGCGCCCGCTTCCTTGATCCCGGGCTGGAACCCGGATTGCCTGGACTGGGGTCCCGGCCCGATCAGTTGTGCAAGGATGTTTTTGTTTTGAGTGTTCACGATGGTTTCCTCATCACGCTGGCTCAAGACACAGCTTTTTGGTTCCCCCTTGAAAAGCAAAGGGTGTGCCAAAACGGATAAAACACGGGAAATGCTTACCAGGGGCGGGTTTACGGGGTGAAGGGGGCGGAAACGAAGCCGGCCTGGAGCCGGGCAAATCCTGCCCCGGAGGGAAAATATTTCCAGCCTGCCCCCGGACCGGGAGGAACCATTCCAAAACCAGCCCAAGGGGATTAACCCAATTTTTAAGGTGGGAAAACAGGTCGAAAAAATTTTTGGAATAAGGAAGGGATTGTTCTTGTAATCAAAAGCGGGTTCCTTTCATATGAAATTTAATGCATTCAAACGAAAACCCGAAAAGACATAAAAAAACGACTCGAAGCCATGCTGCCCACACTCACCTCACTGCGCACGTTGTTGTTCGGCCTGTTCCTCATCATGCTGGGGAGCGGTCTGCAGGGAACCCTGCTCAGTCTGCGCGCCTCGTTTGAAGGATTTTCCCCATTCCTCACCGGCTTCATCATGTCCGGGTATTACATAGGGTACCTGGTGGGATCGCTATGGGTCATCCGCATCACCCACGAAGTCGGGCATATCCGTGTGTTTGCGGCGATGGCGGCCATCGCTTCCGGTACCATTCTCCTTCATATGGTGTTTGTCCATCCTGTTGCCTGGCTGGTGTTCCGGCTGGTGACAGGATTCTGTTTCGTCGGCATCTTCATCACCGTGGAGAGCTGGGTGAACCACTTCACCCGCAACGAGATGCGGGGAAAAATTTTGTCGCTGTACATGGTGATCCAGTTCCTGGGAAGCGGCCTGGGCCAGATGCTTTTGAATGTGGACGACCCGCACGGCTTCATGCTGTTCATCCTGGTGTCGGTGGTCATCTCCATGGCGTCCGTGCCGATCCTGCTGTCCACCGCGACGGTGGCGCCCCAGATCACCAACCCGCCGAAACCCAAACTGGCCAGCCTGTTCAGCCTGGCGCGCCTGGGGCTGGTGGGGTCGCTGGCGGTGGGCGTTTCCTCCGGCGCATTCTGGGGTGTGGGTGCGGTGTACGCATCCAAGCTGGGCCTTTCGGTTTCCAACATCGCGCTGTTCATGGCGGTGGTCATCCTGGGTGGCATGTTGTTCCAATGGCCTCTGGGCTGGCTGGCGGACCGCATGACCCGGCAGAGAGTGATTGCCGCGGTGGCGTTTTCCGCCGCGTTCGTCTCTCTCGCCCTCCTGGTTTTTGAAAATAAGGGAATGAACATCCTGTTGTTTCTGGCCATGTTGTTCGGCGGATTTTCCCTGCCCCTGTATTCCATCCTTTCCGCGTACACCAACGACCATGTTCCGCCGGAAGAAATGGTCCAGGCGAGCAGCGGTTTGATGCTGGTGTTCGGGCTGGGGGCCATTCTGGGTCCGATCGCCGGCGGCATCATGCTCGACGTGCTGGGCAGTCCGGGGTTCTTCACCATGCAGACCATGGTGTTCGCGGTCCTGGGCAGCTACGCCTTCCGGCTGGAGGTGGTCGCGCCGGAACCGGAAGTGGAAGAAAGCGTGCCGACCGTGCCCGTGCCGTCGCGTCCGTCCCCCCTGTCCGCCGTATCGGTGGCGGAAACCATGCAGGAGGCCATCGATTCCGAATCCTCGAGCGACAACGGCCAGGAAGGCCAGGAAACGGAAATGGGGGCTGGGTCGGGAGCGGGTGCGTTCGAATCGGATGGGGATAACGGGAGTGCCGACTCTTCTTCCACCGGCTCGTCAACGAAGAATGTTTGACAACACCGCGGCATCCGGAAAGTACTGCTTCGGGCACAAAAACCGGAAGATCTGCACAATGTGGCGCGCCGCGTCCATCATGTCGTCATTGACCAGGTTCATGCCCCCCACCTTGTCGCGGATGACGACCTCAAAATAAGCCTCGGCCCGCTGTATTCTTTCTGCCTCATCCAGGTCGGTGGTGAGGATGGAGGCAAGCTCCCCCACCTCCACCCAGAACCCGGCGCACTTCGCGCACTGGTCGACCTCCAGCTGCAGTTTCCGGCTGAACCAGTGCCGGTACAGGAGTGTGTTTTGACAATGCGGGCAGATGTGATCCACGTTACGGAACAGGTGCACTCCGTCGGAGCGCGGCACGCTGAGCAGTTCCGCACCCGCACCCGGGAGCCTCTCGGGTAACCGCTTCAGGCTGTTCTTCCCGACCCAGTAACCGCCGCACCCTCCTTCACAAACATGAACGCTCACCCCCGCCACACTTCGGGGAGTCAGGTTATTCCGGCAGGAGGGGCACTCCAGTTGGTTTGTGATTTCGGCGGTCATGGCAGTCGTTTTGTTTTTCTCAACCTACCAGAAACCGCGCCGCCTGAAAACAGCGTGAACACACCCCACCCGGGGCCGGGACGAGGAGGCCGGTTGACCCTCCAACCAGGAGAAAACGGTTGGAATTTTGATGGAACAGCGTTCAAATAATATAGAGGAATGGTGCAGTCAACAGGATTCCCGGGAGGCGGCCCGGTACCGTCTTGTTTGGTTAGCGGATATCGGTAATCGCCTAAATTGCATTTTATTCTTTAAAAATCAAAGCTTTAAGGGTAAAATACTAGGGTTTTCACCCTATCATTCCAATTTTTTGGTCCGAGTTTTATGGCTATCAAGTCCAAGCTCCGGTTGGGGGACATTTTGATTCGGGCGGAAGCCATCAACGAATCCCAACTGCTGGAGGCGTTGGAAATCCAGAAAAAAACCGGCATGCAGCTGGGCAAAGTCCTTGTGCAGATGAAATACATCACGGACAAGGACCTCGTATCCAGCCTGTCGGAGCAGATGGACATTCCGCAGGCCGACCTGGAAAACATCAAGATTTCGAACGAGGCCATCGACCTGGTCGAAGAAAAGTTTGCCCGCAAGTACATGCTCATCCCATTCAAAGTGGAGGGCAAAAAACTGAACCTGGCCATCACCAATCCGTTCGACCTGTTTGCCATCGATGAAATCGCGGTGAAAACCGGAATGGATGTGGTTACCTGGCTTGCAACCGAATCCGAGATCCACCGCGCGATTGAAGAGTATTATGGCGTGGCGTCTTCCATTCAGGATGTAGTCAAGCACCTGGGCGTGGGGGGAAAAGGCAAGAAGGTTGAAGAGCCCGTCAAGGTCGAGGCCGCGGACAGCAACGACGCGCCGGTCAAGAAGCTGGTGGACCTGATTTTGCGCCAGGCCCTGGAGGACGGTGCGAGCGACATCCACATCGAGCCGTATGAAAAATTCCTTCTCATTCGCAACCGTATTGACGGCGTTCTGTTCGAGGCGAAACGCATACCCAAATCCATCGAGTCCGCTTTAATTTCACGTTTGAAGGTCATGGGGAGCCTGGACATCGCCGAAACCCGGGCGCCGCAGGACGGTGGATTTTCCCGCAAGCTTCAGGGCAAGGACATCGAGTTCCGTGTTTCTTCCTGCCCCACCATTTACGGCGAGAATCTCGTCATCCGCCTCCTGGACCGGTCCAAGCTGTCGCTCACGCTGGACGACCTGGGCCTGATCGGGGGCAGCCTGGAAAAGTTCCAGAAGTTGCTGAGAAACCCTTACGGCGTCATTCTGGTGACCGGACCGACGGGAAGCGGAAAAACCACAACGCTCTACGCATCGCTCAGCCAGCTCAACACACCGGACAAGAACATCAAGACCATTGAAGACCCGGTGGAATACCGGCTGGATGGCATCCGACAGACGCAGGTGAACCCGAAAGCCAACATCACGTTCGCCACGGGACTGCGCTCCCTGATGCGGCAGGACCCGGACATCGTGATGGTGGGTGAGATCCGCGATGCGGAGACCGCGCAAATCGCCATCCAGGCCGCGCTGACGGGCCAGCTTGTGTTGAGCACCCTGCACACCAACGACACCGCGAGCACGATCTCACGACTGTCGGAGTTCGGTATCGAACCGTTTCTGATGGTGTCTTCCATCGTCGGCATCCTGGCCCAGCGCCTGGTTCGGCGCATTTGCCAGGAATGCAAAACGGAACGCCCTCCCACCCCGGAGGAAATCGAAATTTTCACCATACAGGGTTTCGAAGTGGACGGGCTGACCCTCTACAAGGGTGAAGGGTGCAAGAATTGCAAAAAAAGCGGTTACAGGGGACGCGTCGGAATTTACGAGGTGCTTCTGGTGGATGACACCATCCGCAAAATGATACTGGACCGCAGCGCACCCATGGACATCCGGGACCGCGCCATGTCCTCGCAGGGGCTTCGTACCCTGCGGCTGGACGGACTTTCCAAGGTGCTGAATGGAATGACCACGGTGGAAGAATTGAACCGGATGACCTTCACCGAAGACTCGACGTTCTAACAGGAGCCGTCATGCCGCAATTTCAATACAAGGCACGCAACCGGATGGGGACCCTGATATCGGGAACGATGACGGCCGCCACCCCGCAGGACGTAGGCCTGGAATTGAGCCGCATGGGCCACTACCCCGTGGCCATTGAGACGGCCAGACGGGAACGGCCTTCCATAATTGAGACGGACCTGTTTACCCGTTTCCAGAGGATCAAAACCCAGGAGATCGTTCTGTTCACCCGGCAGATGTCCACCCTGTTCAACGCCGGCATTCCCATTCTTTCCATCCTGCAGGCTTTGGAAGACCAGGTGGAAAACCAGCGCTTCAAGGCGGTTGTTCGAAAATTACAGGATGACATTGCCGACGGTCTGGCGCTCTCGGACGCCATGGCCCGTCACCCTGACGTGTTTCCCGATATTTACATCAACATGATCGAAGCCGGGGAAACCGGCGGCATTATGGAAGACGTTCTGGCCCGGCTGGCGGACCTGCTGGAAAAACAACAGGAGACCGATGCCAAGGTACGCGCGGCTTTTCGTTACCCGAAAATCGTGCTCGGCGTGATGGTGCTCGCCATCGCCTTTCTCATGTGGAAGGTGGTCCCGGTGTTCATCAACCTGTTCCAGACCATCAAGGTGGAACTGCCCATGCCGACCCAGATCCTGGTGCTGATCCATGGCATGTTCGTGAAACACTGGCTGTCTTTTGTGCTGGTTGTGGCGGGCAGCATCTACCTGTTCCGTCGCTACACGGCAACCCAGTTCGGTCGACGTCAGTGGGACTACATCAAGCTCCAGATCCCGTTGCTCGGTCCCGTCCACCTGCGGTCATCGATGGCCAAGTTCGCGCGCGTCTTTGGCAATCTACAGCGCAGCGGCGTGCCCATCCTGGAATCCCTCCACGTGTCGGCACGCGTGGTGGACAACTCCGTTCTGTCCGAGGCCCTTATGAAATTGATCGACAGTGTCGAAGAGGGAAAGGGGCTGGCCCAGCCTTTGCGGGAAAGCGGATGGGTACCGATCCTGGTGGTGCAGATGGTCGCGGCCGGGGAAACCTCCGGCGCGTTGGATGAAATGCTTCTCAAGGTGGCCGATTATTATGATCAGGAAGGGGAGCGCAGTATCAAGGCCCTGTCCACCTGGCTGGAACCCATCCTCATTGTGGCGATGGGCGTGATGGTCCTGTTTCTTGCGTTGTCCATTTTTCTGCCGATGTGGGATATGTCGAAAATGGCCCTAAGGTGAATGCCATGTTCAAACCCGATCACGATTCGGTCCGCCGCCAATCCGGTTGGAAATCGGAACTGGGTTTCACGTTCATTGAAATGGTCATGGTCATTGTCATGATCGGCCTCCTGGCTTCCGTGGCCATTCAACGCATGTTCGACATGGCGCGCCAGGCGGAGATTACCGCCGAGGCCACCACCATCGAAATCCTGCGCTCGAATCTGCTGACGGTCATGGGAGAACAAATGCTTCAGGGGAAAAAAGCTGCGTTCCCGGAAAACCCGTTTTCCGATCTAAATAAAATTCCGGAAGGATACGACCCGCGCCGCAGGGAAAAACCCACCGGACTCGACAA
This sequence comes from Nitrospina gracilis 3/211, assembly GCF_000341545.2. Taxonomy (NCBI): domain Bacteria; kingdom Pseudomonadati; phylum Nitrospinota; class Nitrospinia; order Nitrospinales; family Nitrospinaceae; genus Nitrospina; species Nitrospina gracilis. The sequence goes on along the minus strand of NZ_HG422173.1, from coordinate 805,857 downwards.
GGACGATAATTTGTGGGTGTACGTTCGGGCCACAGGAAGCGAGATTCTCTCGCCCGAGGAGGCGGGCACCACGCTGAAGTCATTTGACGTCGATGGATTCATATACCATCAACGCAACAATGGAAAAGTGTTCCGCTGGGCCTACGACCGGTCGCGGGGGGCGATCAGCCGGAAATTTCAAGTACCGGACAGCGAACTTGAGCAGGCGGTGGAACGGATTTCGGATTCGGATTGGGATTGACCGCCGCACGGCCAGGGTTCCGGTCGGCTATATCCGGTGCCCGAAAAAGTGTTGAAAAATAGACGTTTACTGACAAATAATGTCAAATTGGGACAATTTTCGTACTGCAAAACCAGTAATCCGGAATGCGGACAGCACACGGAAAAAATTAAATAACCTATTGTTTTTATTATTATTATTTTAATTTTAACTCGGAAAACAGGTGGCCGCCCTGGGAACGGGGTGAGAACCCTCCGTTAAGGGGGGATTTGGACTATAAATTCTTTTTTCGAGTCAATATTAATTTAACTTGTTGTAAAATAATCTTTTAATTTAATCTCTTGGTTTTGGCAGGGGAATAAAAAGGCTGCTTGGCACGACAATTGCTCTATTCAGGGTATCTAAACAGCCGATCATTCCATTTTGAATAGTTGATTGGGTACGAATTTTTACATTATTTAAAGAAGATTCCGTAAACATTAAGGGAGGAGAGGGAATCATGTTGAAATCCAGAAAAAAGAATGAAAAAGGTTTTACTTTGGTTGAACTGATTTTGGTAATCGTGGTTTTGGGTATCCTGGCCGCTGTGGCCATTCCCAAATTCCTGGATCTGCAATCGGCCGCTTCGACGGCACGCCAGAAGGGGGCGCTTGCGGCACTGCGGGGATCCATCACGTTGCTGCATGCCCAATACCTGCTGGACACCACGTCCACTTACGACGCCACTTCGGTGCTGAACCAGACCGACTTCGCGGGTACGAGTGGCACCGCCTCTGCGGCGGGCGCCATCACCATCACCTGGGATGACTCGACGACCAACACGTTTACGTATACCGACCAGTCTGGTTTCAACCCGGGTACCGTAAGCTGATCGTAGCAGCATGACGACCCTCTCGGAAGAGGACTCTGCCCCTGGGCAGGGTCCTCTTTCTATTTTAACGGCGAAGGAAATCGCCCTTTCCGGCCTGGCTTTCCTGGCCTTGGCCGTGCTGTATTTTCACGACATGGTCGGCGGCGAATTTATCTTCGGCGGCGGCGACCTCATTTCCTTCTTCATTCCCTACCGCATGCTGTGGCTGGAACAGGTGGGGGATTTCACCTTCCCGCTGTGGAACCCGTACATCCTGAGCGGCAACCCGCTGTTCGCCACGCTGCAACCCGCCATCCTTTACCCCCTGAGCCTCCTGTTCATCGCGTTCCCTTTTGTGCTGGCGGTGAACCTCACGGTGATCCTGCATTATGCGCTGGCGGGCTGGTTCATGTATCTCCTGATGCGCGCGTCGCACTGCGGTCGAGGCGCGGCGCTGGTGTCGGCTCTCATATTCATGTTCGGCGGGTACTTGGTGACAGTGCGCATTTACCTGTCCACATTCATGCCGGTGGCCTGGATTCCCCTTCTCCTGCTGTGTTTCTTCTCCGGACTGCGAAAGCGCGATCTGCGCTGGGGCCTTGCCGCTTCGACGGTGGGTGCGTGCATGTTCTTCGCCGGCGGCGTGGAGACGTGTTTCCAGATGTTCGGCCTGCTGGTTGTGTTTGCATTGTGGCCACAGGGCCTGTTCCCCCGGGAACCCGTCCCGACCTGGCGCTGGCGGCTGTCTTACCTGGGTGCTTTCCTTGCCGTCTTTTTCGGCCTCATTGCGGTGCAGTTTTTTCCGACCTACGAGTTGTCGAAGCTGACCGAGCGCGCCGGGGGCCTTCCCATCGGCGAAGCCGCGCGCTGGTCGATGATGCCAAAAGACCTTCTCCAGTTTTTGATGCTGGATCCCTACGGTTACCTGACCCGGTCGGAAGGTTTCGGAAACAATCAGGTGTGGCTGCGGTCCTTGTATGTGGGCGCGATTCCCTTTCTCCTGGCCGGGCTGGCGGTTTTCCGTGGCGGCCGGCAGGCCGGGGTCTGCGCGGGGGTGGCCCTCCTTTCGGCACTGGTTGCGATGGGTCCGGCAGGCGGCCTCTATTCGCTCCTGCACGCCACCGTCCCGTTTCTCGATACCTTCCGCTACCCGGTCAAATTCATCCTGCCCGCGGTGGTGGCACTCGCGCTCCTCGCAGGTTGGGGGTGGGATGGCTTTGTCCGCAGTGCCGGGTCCGCACCCACAGCCCAGAACAAGCGCGCCCACGTGTGGATTGGCCTGGCCACGGCGGGCATGGTCCTGTTTGGACTGATCAATGCGTTCGAACCCGCCATTCAGTCAGCGATGCAGAACCGGGGAATGGTGCCACCCGCATACAATGAAGTGAGGATCAACCTGTTCAATTCCAAGCGCCTGCTCGTGTTCCTGTCGTTGTTCTGCCTGATGCTGTTTTTCTTTCTGCGCGCGGAGCGAAAACCCCGGCGGTGGCTCGGGGCCGCGTTGTTCGTGCTGGCGCTGGACCTGGTTTTCAGCGGCTACGGCTTTCATCACAAAGTGCCGATAGATGACTTTGAAGCGACCGATCCCCTCACCCGATTCATGCAGACCCATGCCGGCAAGGAACGTATTTACATTGCCGACAACGCCGAGCGGGCGAAGGATGGCGGCATTGCCAAGGTGAACCTGCGCGGCAATCTCATTCAGGGCCCCAAAGTCCCGCTTCCCATCCGCACCGTGCCCGGAATTTACCAGGCGGACGGCTGGGCGGTGATGCGGCAGAACCGTTATCTCAAGTTTCGCAAAATCCTCCGCGTGCCGCCGTTCGAAAACCGTCTCAACCTGCTTCGCCTCGCCAACGTGCAGTACATCGTGAGCCGGGACCCGCTGGAATCGCCAAATCTTCAGCCGGTGGAATTTCACGATCCCTCCTACCCCGAGTTGAAGGTTTACAAAAATACCGATTTCCTGCCACGTGCGTTCATGGTGGGAGAGTGCCGGGTGGTTGCGGACGAAAAACACATCATCGCCAAGCTTCTGGACGGGCGCACCGACTTCTCCCGGCAGGTCATCCTGGAACAACCGCCGGAGGGGTTTGAATGCACCGGCGACGACAATCCAGAAACCCCTTCACCACACCCCGTGGGATCGGTCGCCGACCTCGTTCTCGATTACGGTTCGGTGACCCTCACCGCGACCACATCCAGGCCGCAGTTGCTGGTGTTGTCGGACGCATATTATCCCGGCTGGACGGCGACCCTGGACGGAAAAGACCTGCCGCTTTACCGCGCCAATCTGGTATTCCGCGCGGTGGTGGTTCCCGCCGGCACGCACCGGATCCGGTTCGAGTACCGTCCGTGGAGTTTCCGCCTCGGTGGGGGAATCACGCTGGTTACCATTGTTTTGTGTGGCGCTTTTCTGTTAAAACCTAAACGTCGCCATGCAAACACAAACGCCATCCCCGTCACACCGTCGTAAACAAGCGCTCGCGCTGGCCCTCCTCACCCTGCTGTATGCGTGGACCCGCCTGTTTGCGCTCACTCGCCTGCCGATCTTTTCCGACGAAGCCATTTACATCCACTGGGCGCAGATCATCCTGAGCGATCCGACGCAGATCCTGGTTTCGATGACCGACGGCAAACCGCCGCTGTTCATGTGGCTGAACGCGATGACGCTCGCCTGGTTCAACGATCCGCTGGTGGCGGGACGGGTGGTGTCGGTGCTGGCCGGATGGGCCGCCATGCTGGGCGTGTTTTTTATCGGGCGCGACCTGTTCTCTCCACGCGCAGGGGTGGCGTCGGCCCTTCTTTATGTGCTGCTTCCCTACACGCTGTTCTTTGATCGTTTGGCGCTGGTGGACGGCCTCCTCACCGCGCTGGGTGTGTGGTCGCTACGCTGGGCCTTTCACATCGTGCATGAAACCCGGGACTCCAAAAAAGCCTTCCGCGTGCTGGGCGTGCTGTGGGGGCTGATGCTGTGGACCAAGGCAAGCGCCGTCCTCTGGATTGTCATTCCCGTCCTCATGTTTTTCATGTGGGGCGCGCACAAGCGGACCGGATTCTGGATGCAGATGGGCGTCGCGGTATCGATTCCACTATTGATGAATGCGGTCATCTATTACCTGGCGCCGCCGGTACGCATGCCGGGTCGCCTGCCGTTCCTGCATCACCTCGCTTACTTCATTCCCCTGGAGGAGTTGATCCGTTTCCCGTTTCTGATCTGGATCCGGAACCTGTGGATCACCCATGAATTTTTTGCCACCTACCTTACGTGGCCCGTGGCGTTGCTGCTTCTGATGGGACTGGTGAAACTGATCCAGAAAAAAGGCAAGGCGGAAATGGCTCTCTGGAGCTGGCTGGTCCTGCCTGGGCTCATGATCGTGCTGGTAGCGCAAGGATTTTTCTCGCGTTATTTTTACCGATGGTTCCGGCGGCGGCGTTGATTGCCGGCCTGACCGTGGACCGCCTGGCGGGCTGGCTGCCCGGACGCCTGGCCAAACGCAAAGCTTCCTCATCGGAGGTCCCGCCGCGCCTGCAAACGGGCGTGCTCGCTCTGCTTCTTGTGGGAGCGGGTCTCACCGCGGCGGTGTGGGACGCCCGCCTGCTCAACGATCCGCGCACCGCATCCCTGCACGCGCTCGACCGGCTTCTCTACGTGGAAGGCATGAATTCCGGTTACGGGGTGAAGGCGGCGGCGGATTATCTGCGCCAGGAAGCGGTGAAGAACCAGCAGCACCGCGGCTACGAATTGTACCTCATGATCCCGCGCCTGCCCGGCAACCCGGCGGAGGGCATCACCGTTTACCTGTTCGGCGACCCCAACATCGTGTTCGTGCCCGCGTTCTGGTGGCCCGAAAAACCGCTCCTTCCCGACAGCAATCACTTCACCCTGCGGCCGTCGATCTACCAGTTGTTTCCACGCGTCCGGCGGCACGCGCATCTCCTGGATTTCGCCTACTTCGTGTACCCCAACACCACCTACCCGCAGGAAACGTTTTTGCAGGTGAACCCGGGTTTCCACAAAGAGTGGAGCCATCCCAAACCGGACAAAAAACACTCCGTGGATTTGTTTCAGAACTTTACAGAAAAACTGGAGCTGGAACTGCCGACACTGGGAAAACGCTAAAGGTTCTTTGCGGCCAGGGCTTTCCGGATGGACTCAATGCGTTTCCGGTTGACGCCAAGGTCACTGCGTCCGATGCGCGAGGCGGAACGGAAGTGGAGGGTCTTCGTCTCCGCGTAAATCAGGAATTCAACATCATCCACGAAACGAAAAACCAGGCTGGTGAACTCCGCATACAGGTAATGGGGATTCAGGGTGATGATCTCCACCCGGTCGCGACTGGCCAGTTCCTCCTGGATGGCCTTCATCACCGCCCCCGGTTCGCTTTTAAACGTCAGCGGTTTCACCTGGTGCTCAGCATCGGAAGCAAAACTGGAAACGCAGTTGGGGGAATCCGGGCAGGGGGCGAGGCGTCCGTCGGTCACACCCAGATGATCCGGCCGCGTGCCGGAACACGCCGCCAAAAGCAAAGCCAGCCCGGCTACCGCAAGCCAGACCTTATTATTTGATTTATTTAGAGTTGGGTTGTCCGATATGGTCATAAGCGGGTTTGACAACCTTGGCCGGTTCCCTTACATTGTTTAGTGTCGCTTTGATTTCCTGGAACTCCTATGTCTCTTGAAACAGCCTACCAGAATACGGACGTGGTGTTGACCAAAAGGCTCACCCGGAGCCAGAAAAACGGTGTCCGTTACCTTCGCTGTCTGGCCCTGATCCTGGTGACCCTGTTTCTGGTGACAGTCGATTTCATTGAATTCTTCCTGTACACCGGCCTCACCGTTTTGGCGGCCTGGCTCCTGGCAAGATGGGTCTGCCGGCGACCCCGTATATTACTGAATACGGAAAGCCGTTCTCTGTTGATGACGGATTCGTTTTTTTTCTGGAAACAGCAAACGTACCATGCCCAGCAGATTCAGCGGGTCGGAGTGTCACTGGAAACAGGATCCGATGGCCGCCGATTTTTCCGGCCGCATCTGGTGATCAAAAACCCGGATAAACCCGCCAAGCCCACCACCCTCAACTGCCTCGATCTGGAAGACATTGTGGAAGCCCATTACATGGCCCAGTTGATGGCTGCATTTGCACGGGTCCGGGGACACGACATCAAGGGCAACGTCCTGCCCACCCTCAAATCCTGCATACCCACCAAATACCTCGCAAGCGGTGAAGGCTCCGCAAGTCCAATACCCGTACGCATTCCAAAAAAGAAACCCGCCTCCGGCGCCACCGTTTAAAAGACAAAACTCATACCGGGTTGCAACGCGGGACCGCCCACAGGGGTGCGTTCTTCCCGGACTGCCGCTTCAATTGACCCTGGCTCTGGATTCGGACTTCGTCGAGGGTCCGTCCTGCAGCAAACGGTGGGCCTGGTCCAGCTGCGCGTGGGAGCCGAACAGAATGAGCACATCCCGGACCTCGATGGTGAAGTCGGCGATGGGATTCGGCTGGGCTTCCTGATTGCGTACCACCGCAATGAGCGTCGCTCCGGTTTTGGTCTTGAGCTCAATCTGCCTGAGCGTCTTTCCATTGGCCCAGGATCCCTCCAGAACCAGGAATGAGCGGCTGAGCGAGGCGGTGAGGTAGGTTGAAAAGTTGGCCAGGCTGTCCATGTTCAACGACAACCCGCGCAACATGCGGTAGCCTTCCAGACGCATCAACTCCACCTGCTGCTCGATGACGTTGTGGGGCATGCCGAACTCGCGGAGCACGCGCGAGAAAATCTCAATGGAGGTTTCGAACTCGGCGGGAATCACCAGGTCCGCGCCCGCCTGGGTCAACGACTCCACCTCCGAAGCCAAACGGGTCTTGACCAGGATGTAGAGGTTGGGGTTCAACTGCCGGGCCAGCCGCACCACCTGTTCCAGCGCTTTCAATTCCTGGATGGACACCACCAGCATCTTGGCTTGGCGGATGCCCGCACGCAGCAGGGTGGAGCGCTGGGTCGCGTCCCCGTAAAACCCATGGCACTGTTCCACCAGGGCGCGTTTGATCTGCTGGCCATCCAGGTCCACCACAGTGAAGGGAATCTGGACTTCACGAAGCACTTTAGACAGGTTCTGCCCGACCGTGTCGTACCCCACCACGATGACGTGGTCGCTCACCTGCGTCGCCTTGCTTTGCGTGCCGGAATCGGCGGCGAGCCCGCCCTTGAACAGGCGCAAGGACAGGCTGGAAGATACCTGGATCAGAAACGGGGCCACAATCATGGACAAAATGGAGACGATCAAAAACTGCTGGTACAGCCTGGAATCGAAAACCCCCGTCTCCAGAGCCACCGCCGCGAGAATGAGGGAGAATTCACCCACCTGCGCCAACCGGATGCCGACGATGAATGCAATGCGCGGCGCGGTGCCTGCCAGCAGGGCGGCAACAAACGCCATCACCGCCTTGACGGCAATGACCACCGCCGCAAGCATGAGAAGAAACCCCGGCTGTTCCAGGAACACTTCCACCTGCATCAGCATGCCCACCGAGGTGAAAAACACGCTGACGAAATATTCCTTCAGGGGAAGGATGTCGAGAATGATCTGGTGGTTGTATTCGGTTTCGGAAAGAATCAGGCCGGCGATGAACGCACCCATTGCCAGAGTCAACCCGATCTGGTGCGACACCCATCCGGTTCCGAGAATGATGAAGATGACAAACAACGTCAGGTGTTCCCGCTTTCCAACCTGCACAATCCTTCCCAGCGCGCGGGGAACAAGCAGACGGGACAGAAAAAACACGCCGCCCACCGCACCGACGGCTTTCAGGAACGCCCACAGAAAACTCCAGCCGGAAATGGTTTCAATCTTTGCCAAAAGCGGCACCACCAGCATGAACGGCACCACGCACACATCCTGAAACAAGAGCACGCCGACGGCGATGCGCCCGTGCAGGGTATCGAGCTCCACCCGTTCATTGAGCATGTTGAGAAGGATCGCGGTGCTGGACAGCGCAATCAACAAGCCCAGTGCCACGCTCTGGTTCACCGGGAACGACATCGCAGAAAACAGGAAAAAACACACCACCGCGGTCAAGCCCAGCTGCAACCCGCCTGTGCCCACAATGCGCCCCAGTTGCTTCAGCATCTGGCTCAGTGAAAATTCGAGCCCGATGATGAACAGGAGGAGGATGACGCCGATCTCCGCCAGGTGCTCGACCGATTCCAGGTCGCCGATCAACCCCAGCCCGTGCGGGCCGATCAGCATCCCCGTCACCAGAAACCCCACCACCGTCGGCAGCTTGAATCGGTGAAAAAGAACCGTGATTGGAAGGGAAACGAGCAGGAGGATGGTGAGGTCTTGTATGAGTTGGGCCATGCAATGCTCGGGTCAGGAGGGAAGGGCGTTTGGATTTTGAACACCCGGACGGGCCAATAATCCCTGTCCGTTTGGCAGTCCTTCCATTATACTCAACCCGACTTTTTCACGGGAGGAAAAGTCGCACTGAGAAGGGGGATTCTTTACGTGCAAAACGTTAAGGGAGGAAGTGTGACTGTATGGAACAGAATATTCAAACTCTGGAGACAAGTGGTGACGTATTATTCATGATGCTGGGGGCGGTGATGGTGTTCGCCATGCACGGGGGCTTCGCGTTTCTGGAAGTCGGCACCGTGCGCAGGAAAAACCAGGTGAACGCGCTGGTCAAAATCATCGTCGATTTTTCCATCTGCACGGTGGTGTATTTCACGATCGGGTACGCCATCGCCTACGGCGTGTATTTTTACGACTCCGCCGAGACCCTCGTCGCCGACAAGCAGGGCTACGAGCTGGTGCATTTCTTTTTTCTTCTCACCTTTGCGGCAGCCATTCCCGCCATCATTTCCGGTGGCATCGCGGAACGCGCCAAGTTCTGGACACAGGCGCTGGCGGGGGCGTTGTTTGTGGCCTTCGCCTACTCGCTGTTCGAGGGCATGGTGTGGGGCCAGATCTCGTTTCTGGGCCAGGACGGATCGTGGCTGGCCGGACTGGGCGGCAAACCGTTTCACGATTTCGCGGGATCGGTGGTGGTGCACTCCATGGGCGGGTGGATCGCGCTGGTCGGCGTCATTGTGCTGGGTCCGCGCATCGGCAGGTGGAGCGCGTCGGGAAAGAGCACGCCGATCCCGGTCAGCAACATCCCGTTTCTCGCGCTGGGAAGCTGGATGCTGTGCATCGGCTGGTACGGATTCAACGTCATGTCCGCCGCCACGCTGACGGGCGTCACCGGACTGGTCGCGATCAATTCCCTGTTCGCGATGGTGGGCGGCATCCTGTTCGCGCTGGTCATCGGCAAGAACGATCCGGGCTTCATCCACAACGGCGCCCTGGCGGGACTGGTGGCCATCTGCGCCGGGTCCGACCAGGTGCACCCGATCGGCGCGTTTTTCATCGGCGGCATCGCGGCGATCATTTTCGTCAAGGGCTTCATCTGGGAGCAGGAGAAGCTGAAGCTCGACGACGTGCTGGGCGTATGGCCCCTGCACGGCATCTCCGGTACGTGGGGCGGCATCGCCTGCGGCATCTTCGGCCAGAAGGCGCTCGGCGGTCTGGGGGACGTGAGTTTCCTCTCGCAGTTGATCGGGTCGCTCATCGCGGTGGGCGTTGCCGTCGTGTTCGGCTTTGTCGTTTACAAAACGCTCGACGCGCTGTTCGGCATCCGCCTCTCTAAAGAGGAGGAGATGCAGGGATCGGACCTGTCGGTCCACCGCCTGGAAGCGTATCCGGAAGAGGTGATGTCCAAGTACAGCTGACACCGCAGCGAGGGGATGAAACGGCGACGGTTACGACGGGCGGGAGTGAAAACCCGGCAAAGCCGGGTTACGCTTCGCGGGGCAGTTCGGTGACGGTGTAACCGCCGTTGCCGTCGGACTCAGCTTTCAGGTGATCGGGCAGTTTGGTGCTTTGGTCGAGCACCGCCTTTTGCATCCTCTCCGCTGAAAGGTTAGTGACGAGTGAGAGGTCCGCGCCGGAAAAATTGGCGCCGTCCAGAACCGTTTCGGCAAAGTCGGCGCCGCGCAGGCGCGCACCGGTCAGGTTCGCTCCCGTGAGGTCGGCCCCTTTCAGAAACGTGCGGTCAAGGATGGCGTTCTGGAAATTGGTTTCCCGGAGCACCGCTTCGCGCAAGTCGGAACCGGTGAGGTTGCAACCGCTCACATCGGTGCCGGTGAGGTCGCCTTTCGAAATGTTGGTCTTGCTCAGGTGCGACTGCGGGATCTGCGCCCCGGCGAGGTTGATGCCGATCATCATCGCGCCGCGCAGGTCGGACTTGTTGAAGCGGACGCCGGCAAGATTCGCTTCATTCATCTGGGCTTCCAGGAATTCCGAGCGCACCAGGTTCGCACCCTCAAACTGAGCCCGTTTCAAAAGCGCCTGGTGAAACTTCGCCCCACTCAGGTCCGTGTTGCGGAAGTTCACGCCGGAAAGGTTCGTGCGCGTGAAATCGGCGCGGATCAGAGACGCTCCGAAAAAGTTCGAGCCGAACAGGTTGCTTCCCTTGAAGTAGCCGCCGTTGATCGACGCGTTCTTGAAATTGGACCGCTTCAGGTTGCACCGCTCCAGGTCCACTTCCTTCATGTAGCCTTCGCTCAGGTCGATGCCTTCCAGGTCCGACTTGTTGAGCCTGGCCCGTTCCAGGTTTTTCTTGGACGCCTCGATCTCCGCCTTGTCCAGTTGACGCCGTTCCACCATGACCGTCTCCACAGAATTGACAGCGCATACTCTACCATGAAGGCGGGACGTAAAAAAGACGCACAGGGGGAGGGAACACGCCCCTCCCCACCGTTGCCTTTACTGCACCTGCTCGATATGCGGCAGGAACTTGCCGTTCATGGTGACCACCATGCGGTCTTCGCCCTTGTCGCCCTTCACCTTGTCCACCGTGATCTTGAAGTCGATGGCCGACATGATGCCGTCGCCGAACTTCTCGTTCATCAGTTCCTTGATGCCTTCGCCGTAGTGCAGGCAGATCTCGGTCATACGATACACGTTCGGCTCCTGGATGAGCATCGGGTTGTACGAGCGCATCGGGCATTGTTTCATTTGATCGATCATTTCCGCTGTGATGCCGGGCACGACCTTTTGCAGTTTCTCCGCGGTGCCGTCTTTCAACTGCGCCTGGTTCTGGAACAACTGCGCCACGTAACCGTTGCACAGGCCGAGGGCGTCGGCGATTTCATCGTAGGTTTTGCCGGATGCTTTTTTGGCGTCCTTCAGGCGGCGGACGAGTTCCGTCTTTTCCATGAGTCAAGACCTCCATTGGAATGTGGGTTGAGTGGAATTTTGAAGGGGGGATGAGCGGAATTGTACCAACGGTGGGCCGGGAATAAAAACAAAAACACTCTTTTGGGATGACGAAAAACCAACGGCGACGTGTGGCGGAAACGGGCAGACCGGCCGGGGAAGGTGTTTGAGGCCGGACTGCAAAAAAAGCCCACCCGGGGCGGGGTGGGCTTGCAAAATCGGGATGGTGCCGAAGGTCGGAGTCGAACCGACACGGGGTCGCCCCCACCGGATTTTGAGTCTAT
>NZ_HG422173.1:784658-794140 GCF_000341545.2 Nitrospina gracilis 3/211 | reverse complement strand
CCACCGGATTTTGAGTCTATCCGGTTTTATTATAATCGGTTGTTTTATTTTTGTTTATTGGCTTTAAAATGTGCATGTGTGAAAACCTGTGTGATTTTTGGCCGGTTTTCACAGGTTTTTCTTCAACAAATGAAAAGGGCCTCCGATTCCAAATTTACGGTGGTGAAGCTTCGAACTCTGAACCCTGCCCTGGGGACAGGGTTTTCAGCTAAATGCAGTGATTCGGCTCTGAAGGCAATTCAGGAGTGAGCAGATTCTCTCTTCGCTCGCAATCGAATTTCCGCTGCTCAATGGCCAGAGGCAACCTATGCTAAAATGAAGCCATCTTGACGCTTGTGTCCCTTGTAAATGTTTTTATGAAATGGTTTAAAGAATAAATTTCGCGATTATCAATTGGGAGATATCCATCCATGAATATGGGAAACCATGCCTGCCTCAGCATAATTATGGGTTCCAAGTCCGACTGGGACACCATGCGTCATGCCGCGGATACTTTAAAACAACTGAATATTGCGTATACGGTAGAAGTGGTGTCCGCACACCGGACCCCCGACAAGTTATTTCAATACGCGGAAAGCGCGGAGGAGAAAGGCGTGGAAGTCATCATCGCTGGTGCAGGAGGCGCGGCCCATTTACCTGGCATGATGGCCGCAAAAACCTCTTTGCCGGTACTGGGTGTCCCAGTGCAGTCAAAAGCACTCAATGGCATGGACTCTTTGCTTTCCATCGTTCAAATGCCTGCCGGGATCCCTGTTGGAACCTTGGCCATTGGCCGCGCGGGAGCTGTCAATGCGGCCTTATTGGGGGCCAGTATCCTTGCCAACAAATACCCGGATGTTAAAATCGCATTAAAGAACTACCGTCAGAAACAAACCGATTCCGTAATGGCTAATCCTGATCCCAGCAAAGGCGATTGATGAATATTGGTATCCTCGGCGGCGGTCAGCTCGCCCTTATGATGGCCCAGGCAGGTCGCTCGCTCGGGCAAAGTTTCATGTTTCTTTGCCCCAATAGTAATCCATGCGCTGCTGCCTTCGGAGAGCATCTCTGTGCCCCCTATGACGACGAGTCTGCGCTGAAGCAACTTGCCGCGTGGGCGGACGTCGTTACTTACGAATTTGAAAACGTTTCGTTGTCCGCTCTGGAATTGCTCCAAGAGCAGGTTCCGGTTTATCCTTCGGCTTCCGTTTTGGCAGTGGCGAGAGATCGCCTGGTTGAGAAGCAGCACTTTGGAACCTTGGGAATTCCTACGGCAAGATTCGCTCCCGTTGAAACCCTGGCAGATTTAACCAGCGCGGTTCAGGAAATTCGTCTTCCCGCCTTTCTCAAGACCCGCACCCAAGGTTACGATGGCAAGGGCCAGGCCTTGTTACGTGGGGAAAATGATCTTGGCGGTGCATGGGAACAGCTTGGAAAATCTCCATGCATTGTCGAATCAAAGGTCGCCTTTAAAAGGGAACTGTCAGTAATTGCGGCTCGTGGACAAAAAGGCGAAATGGTCTTTTATCCAATAAGTGAAAATCGCCATCGTGAAGGTATTCTTCGTTTGTCAATCAACCGCTTAGGTGACCCGCTACAAATTCAGGCCAATTCCATAATTAAAAGTTTAATGGAAAATTTGAAACATGTGGGAGTAATGGCCTTGGAACTGTTTCAGGTTAATGATCAGCTTTTCGCAAATGAATTTGCACCCCGCGTTCATAATAGTGGTCATTGGACAATCGAAGCCGCGCAAACATCACAATTCGAGAATCATCTCAGAGCCATATGTGGTCTGCCATTGGGCGAAATTAATTCTCCGGAACCCGCGGCGATGGTAAATCTGATAGGTCGATTGCCAGAAGAAGGGAAAATACGCGACATCCCGGGAGCCACCCCGCATTTTTACGGGAAAGAAGAACGCCCCAACCGCAAAGTGGGGCATATTACCCTGACCGGGAAAAACTGTACGGTCGAGGAATTCGACCAACGGCTGAGGGCAATACTCCGAATAGCTGGAGAAACGGAATTGGCTGGTTGCTCGGCACCTTTGGTTTTTGACAATAAGCCAGGGCAGGTATTGAGTTAGTTGAAAGTAAGAAAGGAAGTTCAGAATCCCACCACTGTTGTGGATGGGTGCCGGGAGCGGGAGCAAATTTTGGAATTTACCCGGTAGGAAATGGGTGGGAGAAAAAACAAAAGGGGCTGGCGGATTTCGCCAAGCCCTTTTTCAATGGTGCGCATGACGGTGAATCTTCAGACCGCTTGTTTCAAACGCGCTCAAAAAAATCTGGACCCCAGGGGGAGCCTTGCGAGCTCCCCCCGCGGGAAGTGGTGCCGAAGGTCGGAGTCGAACCGACACGGGGTCGCCCCCACCGGATTTTGAGTCCGGCGCGTCTACCAATTCCACCACTTCGGCGCGTAGCCAGAAAAGTTACCACAACCTTCTGAAAAGAACAACAATTCCGCCGCTCATTCAGAAGAGGGGTTGAAGCCCCCTCCCTCCACCGCAGGGGTTTCTTCCTTCTTCTCGGTTTTCAGGAACCGCTCGGCGGCGATCCTCCACTGCCGGGCGTTGGGGTTGTCGGGGTCGATCTCCAGCAGGCGGTCGCAGTACTCGATGGCTTCCTCGTAATGCTTCATCAACATGCTCGAACTGATGAGGTTGTTGAGGATCGGCACCGATGCGTTGTCCACTTCGTACGCCTGTTGAAAGGCGACGTCGGCGAAGAAGTAACTCTTCATGTCCCAGTACACTTCGCCCATGCGGTTGTAGGCCAGCGCGTTGCCGGGATCTTTCTTGACCGTGAGGCGAAACTGTTTCAAGGCGTCGTCCAGCCGCCCGGCCTGGTGGTAAGCGCGGCCCAGCAGGAAATAATATTTGCCCGGCAGGCTCTCACCCTGAATGATGCGCTCCAGAAACGGCAGGGCCTGCGCCCCGCGGTCCTGCTCGACCAACGCTTTCCCGGCGTGGTAGTAGGCAACGGGATTCTGCGTGCCGCCGTGGATCGCCGCCTCGAACTGCGCTATGGCGGGATCGAACCGTTTCTGCTTCATATACAAAAGACCCAGTTGGAGGCGCAGGTTTTCGGAATCCGGCCGCACCGCAATCGCCTGTTTGAGTACCGCCTCCGCCTCTTCCGGCTTTTCCGCCTGTTCATAAAAGGAAGCCAACTGCATGGCCGCCACCCGCTGACCGGGGGTTTTTGTCCAGCACATCGCGCCACAGGGTTTCTTCCGACGAAAACACCATGCCGCGCAACACGGCGAGGGTCAACAGCACCGCTCCCAGTCCGGCGGCGATCGGAACCAGGCGCCCCGGCACCCGGTGGGTGAGGCGCGCCAGAGCCCAGGCCACGACGAGGTGGAGACCCGCTCCCGGCAGATAAAACCGGGCCTCGGAAACCAGCGGAGATTGAGGCACCAGGGCCGAGTTGGCAAGAAACGCGACACCCGTCCAGATCAACCCGAATCGCAGCAGGGGCGACTGTGTTTTTTTCCAGGCCAGCCATGCCACGGCCAGCGTCAATACCAGGGCCGCCCACACCCCCGCATCGCCCCCACCCGCGAGGGCCGCATCCGGAAGGAAGTTCAGGTTGAATGGCAGAAGGTATTTGAATCCGTAAAAAAACCAGAGAAACTTGATCTGTGCAGCCAGGTAAGCCCAGCGGCCCGGCGCCTCGCCGTCCGCAGACAGGGCCGACGGGTCTCCCGGCGCCCTCCAGGCCATGTAGAGGAGAATGGGAATCAACACCGCGAGTCCGATCTTGAGTTCCCTTTTGAGAGTCGGGTCCTGACCGAACAGAATGAGGTACACCACCGCCACCACCGGCAGGCACACCGAGGCCGGATGCGTGCCCGCCGCCAGCATCAAAAAGACCACTGCCGCCAGCATCCAGGCGGGTCCGGTAAAACTTTTCGGTGCTTCCTGCCTCAACCGCGTAAACCGGGCCACGCTCCACACCGCCAGCAGGGAAAACAAGGTGGACAGAAGAAACCCCCGGTCCGAAAGGTATGCCACCGCCTGAACGTTGAGCGGGTGAATGAGATGCAATCCCGCAGCCATCATCGGCACAAACACCCATTCCGACTTCGGCCTGTCACGCGTTCGCGCCGTCGCCTCCACCAGCAGAAAATATAAAACCCACCCCGCCGCAACGTGGATCAACACATTGGTCAAATGGAAAGCCCATGCCGAGCCCTCTCCGAGTGCCCGGTCCAGTGCGTAGGAAAAAACAACACCGGCTGACGGTACCCGTTCTCCAGCGAGAGGCCCTCCCAGGCTTTGGCCACGGAACCCACCCGTGGGTCCTCAAGGATGAAGGAGGGGTCCTCGTACAAAAAAGGAGCGGAAAGTGTGGCGCCGCACGCCGCCAGGCCCAGCACCGCAAGCACCACCAAGGAGGTAAGGTGTTGTTTTATACCGCTTTGAAACATATTTACAATCTGGTTTATTTTGGATGCTTTCAGCAAAAAGGTTTATAATAAATTGTCCGATACCGCATCAAACCGTTTACAATAAGCTAAAAAACGGGCAATTATAAAATAATATCAAACGTACCGGAACCCGCAGGGGATGTGGGGCCAGAATGCCGCCTTCATTCATTGCCAAAAGAAACTGACCGGATTGAAACACACCCGCGCCGTTCTGTCACCTGAATCATGAAACAGATCAATCAATTTGCCAACATCCTGACGATCCGCAACATCTCTTCCTTGTTCAAGACCACGTTCGAGGAGGTGGATGCCCTGCTCAAGATTTCCCTTGAGACCGGACTGGACGTGGTGGGGTGCCGCAACGCATCGTTGCTGATGCTGAACGAAAAGACCGGCACCCTTCAATTTTACCAGGCCTCGGGGGAGGGCACGGACAAGCTGAAAATGGTGGAGCTGCCGCTCGGGGTGGGCATCGCCGGCATCGTTGCCAAAACGGGCGAACCGATCATTTCCAACAATGTGCGCAAGGACGAGAGATGGTTCCGGGAAGTCAGCGACATGACCGACATGGACGTGCAGTCCATCGCCTGCTTTCCGCTCATGCTCGACGACAAAGTGCTGGGCGTGGTGCAGATGCTGGACAAGGAAGACGACACGCCGTTTAACGACGTGGACCACGTGTTCCTCGACCGTTTCTCGCGCATGATGGCGATGTTTTTGAACTTCACCCGAAACAACGAAATCCTGGGCGAGGAGTTCGACCGCCTCCAGGAAAAGTACCGCCAGCGTTATTCCATCGTTGGGGAAAGCCCCCCCCTGCGCCGCGCCATCAGCCAGGCCGAGCGCGTGGCCAGTTCCAAGGCGGCGGTGTTGATCACCGGTGAAAGCGGAACGGGCAAGGAACTGTTCGCTCACCTCATCCACGACCGCAGTTCCCGGCAGACGCACCCTTTCGTATCCATCAGTTGCGGCGCGCTCCCGGCATCCATCCTGGAACGCGAGCTGTTCGGCCACGAGAAAGGCGCGTTCACCGGAGCGGACAGCCGCAAAATCGGCCTGTTCGAGGCCGCTGACAGGGGCACCCTGTTTTTGGACGAGATCGGCGAGATGCCACTCGACATGCAGGTCAAGCTGTTGCGCGTCATTCAGGAAGAATCGTTCATGCGGCTGGGCGGCACCTCGCAGACGCAGGTGGATGTCCGCATCGTCTCCGCCACCAACCGCGATCTGGAAAAAATGGTGAAGGAAGGCACATTCCGCCAGGACCTGTATTACCGTTTGAACGTCATCAATATCGAACTGCCGCCTCTCCGCGATCGCCATGAAGACATTCAGGACCTCCTTCACTACTTCATACGCAAGCACACTCCGGAAGGTGAAAAACCTAAAAAAGTTCCGAAGGGACTGGTCAACTATCTCCAGGGTTACCACTGGCCCGGGAATATCCGGCAGCTGGAAAACGCGGTCGAGCGTGCCATCGTCCTGGAAGAAGGGGAGGAGCTCCGGCCGGACAGTTTCCCGTTTGAATCCACCAAGGCGCCACTGGATGTGGAAGTCGGCGCCACACTCAAAGACGCCACCGATGCCTTTCGCCGCTCGTTCATTCTCAACACCCTCAAATCCACCAGCGGCAACCGCACCAAGGCGGCACAGATTCTGGACGTTCAGCGGTCTTACTTGTCGCGACTGATAAAGGAATTGAATATCGCCTGAACGCTTATTTTCGGGAGGGAGTCGTGAATACCGTGACCGCGCGCGATTTTATCCGCAAGCAGGATAGGGTTTACGCGCTTTCAAGAAACTTTTTCGCCATCTATGACGCGCTGACCGATCCCGATAAATCCTTCCGTGACATCGGCCGGATCATCGGGTGCGATGCCGGGTTTTCCGCCCGCCTGCTCAAAATCGTCAACAGCCCTTTCTTCGGCTTCGAACGTAAAATTGAAAGCCTCGACCACGCCATCGCGCTGGTAGGCACGGAACCCCTCGCGGACCTGCTGTTCTCCATGTCCGTGATCCAGAATTTCCGCGGCGTGCCGCACGACCTGTTCAACGAAGACCAGTTCTGGCGGCACAGCGTGGCCTGCGGCGTGCTGGCCAAACGGCTGGCCATGCGGATGGGGTGCGACCGTCCCGGCCGCTTCTACCTGGTGGGGCTGTTGCACGACATGGGCCGCATCCTCCTGTGTGTGCGCGAACCCAGTGCGGTGTCCGCCATCCTGACGCAACAGGCTGCGGAAGGCCAGGATTTGTGCCTACTGGAACGCGAGCAATTCGGTTTCGACCATGCGGAACTGGGCGCGGTGTTGTTTGAGACCTGGAAACTGCCTCCCATGCACGCGGAAGCCACCCGCTACCACCACCGCCCGGAGGAGGCGGGGGAATACCGGGATGACGCACGCATCGTGGCGATGGCCGATTACCTGTGCCATGAGATGGAATTCAGTCCGGACATGGAGTCCGGCAACCGCAGAGTGCCGGACGAATACTGGGTCCACCTCGATCTCATTCCCGAGATGGTCCCCTCGATCAAAAAACAGGTTCAACCCGAATTTGATTTTCTGCTGGAACTGGTGGTTTGATTTTTCCGGAACCGCTGAAACTTTTCCCCGGGCGGTTCCAATCCTTCCCGGTTCTGGTATGATGAGGCCTGTTTTTTCAAAACCGGATTCCCTGTAACGGCAACCCCAACCCACTCGAACTCACGCATCATGACACTCATCGACGGAAAACTCGTCTCCTCGGTCATCAAGGACCGCGTCCAGGCCGAGGTGGCGGTGTTGAAAGATAAAACCGGCAAGGTGCCGGGACTGGCGGTGGTGCTGGTCGGCGAAGACCCGGCCTCCGCCGTGTACGTGAAAAACAAGAACAAGACCTGCGAGAAGGTGGGCTTTCAGTCCCTGTCCCACAACCTGCCCGCGGACACGGACGAAGCCACCCTTTTGAAGCTGGTGGGCGACCTGAACAGCGACGATTCGGTCCACGGCATCCTGGTGCAGCTGCCCCTGCCGAAGCAGATCGACTCGCAACGCGTGCTGGAAGCCATCGATCCGCGCAAAGACGTGGACGGCTTTCATCCGGTGAACGTCGGCCACCTTGCCAGCGGGGTCAAAACGCTTGCCCCGTGCACGCCCGCTGGTATCATAGAAATGCTGGATCATTACAAAATCGATATCGAGGGAAAACGCGCGGTGATCATCGGCCGCAGCAACATCGTCGGCAAACCGATGGCGATGCTGTTGCTGCAGCGCAATGCCACCATCACCATCTGCCATTCGCGCACCAAGGACCTGCCGGCAGTGGCCAGGGAAGCGGATATCGTGGTCGGCGCCATCGGCAAACCGCGGTTCGTCACCGCCGACTTCGTGAAAGACGGCGCGGTGGTCATCGACGTCGGCATCAACCGCGTGGACGGCAAGCTGGTGGGCGATGTCGATTTCGACAACGTGGCGGAAAAGTGTTCGTTCATCACGCCCGTTCCCGGCGGCGTCGGGCCCATGACCATAGCCATGCTCATGCAGAACACGCTGACCGCGTTCAAGTCCATCCACAATTTGTGAGCCGTCCGCCCGGTTTGCTTCTGCCTGTAGCGTGGCTCTCGTTTTGAGTTTTTAAGGAATCGCCTTCATGGCTCAGTCCTCCCCGCAACCCTTCGGCGACGCCCCCCTCGAGGACGAAAGCGGCCACGTTTTCACCGTCACCGAGCTCACCCGCACCATCCGCGCCCTGCTTGAAGAGGCGTTCGACATGGTGTGGGTGGAAGGCGAAATCTCCAACTACGTCGTCGCCAACTCCGGCCACGCTTACTTCAGCCTCAAAGACGACAAGTCCCAGGTGCGCTGTGTGTTCTTCCGCGGCAATCGCCAGCGCACGAAGTTCCAGCCCGCCGACGGCGACCAGGTGCTGGTGTGCGGACGGCTGAATGTGTACGAACCGCGCGGCGAATACCAGGTTGTAGTCGATTCGCTGGAACCGCGCGGGCTGGGCGCACTGCAAAAAGCGTTCGAACAGCTCAAAGAAAAACTGCAGAAGGAAGGCCTGTTCGACGAGGCAAAGAAACAACCCATCCCGGAGTTCCCGTGGCGCATCGGCATTGTGACCTCGCCCACCGGAGCGGCCATCCGCGACCTGTTGAACGTCATCACGCGGCGCAACCCGAAGGTGTCGGTGCTCCTCTACCCGGTCAGGGTGCAGGGCGACGGGTCGGCGGAGGAAGTCGCTGAGGCCATCCACCACATGAACACCATCGAGGATCTGGATGTACTGATTGTGGGACGCGGCGGCGGTTCGATCGAGGACCTGTGGGCGTTCAATGAGGAAGTGGTGGCCCGCGCCATCTTCGCGTCGGAGTTGCCGGTGATCTCCGCCGTCGGGCACGAGATCGATTTCACCATCGCCGATTTCGTCGCCGACCTGCGTGCGCCGACGCCCTCCGCCGCGGCGGAACTGGCGGTGCCTCGGCTGAAGGATGTGATGGAAGACTTGAGCTGGCTCATCAACTCGCTGATCGACGGCATGGACGATGAGATCGGCGAGTACAGGGATCATTTGAGGCGGCTCATCGACCGGCGCTTCTTTCGCGAACCGCAACGCATCCTCGAACAACCCGCGCAACGCTTGGATGAAATGACACAACGCCTGCTTCGCGGCCTCGATCAGTGGGTGCTGGTGCAACGCAACCGGGCCACCGGCTTGGTGCACCGGCTCACACAGGCGTCGCCGCAATGGGATTTGAAACACGGCGAGGACCGACGCGCCAATCTCGAACACAGGCTGGTAAAACAAATGGCGTCGCAGTTCCGCTGGCACCGGCAACAGTTCGAAGGCGTCGCCAAAAACCTGAATGCGCTGAGCCCGTTGTCAATTTTGGATCGGGGTTACAGCATCACCACCGACACCGCCTCGGGCAAGGCGGTGAAAGAAGCGGAGCAGATGAAGCCGGGCGACAAGGTCGAGGTCCGCCTGTCCAAGGGCAAGCTCGACTGCACGGTGGATGGAACGAAGAAGGAGTTAGATTAATTATTTTTGAAAACTTGTTTTAATTTAATAAGGAAAGAATCATTGTT
>NZ_HG422173.1:771829-784558 GCF_000341545.2 Nitrospina gracilis 3/211 | reverse complement strand
TTCTCCCGCCAGGGGAGAACGGAACCCTAACGCCCCCTCTCCCTTGACCGGAGAGGGTTGGGGTGAGGGTGATTTCCTCTTTATGGAGTCCGTATATGGCGGAGATGAAGTTTGAAAAGGCGCTTCAGCGACTGGAGCAGATCGTCGCCGAGCTGGAAAAAGGCGAGCTGGACATCGACAAGTCGCTCCAGATTTTTGAAGAAGGCATCAAGATGTCGCGCATCTGTTCCAAGAAACTGCAGGAAGCGGAACAGAAGATCGAAAAGCTGACGCGCAACCAGAAAGGCGAACTGGTGGCGGAGCTGTTCGGCGGCGACGCGGCGATGGCTGATGACGACGAAGACGACGATGACGAAGAAGACGAATAAACTGCGGCTCGACCAGCTTCTGGTAAAAAAAAACTCGTCGCGTCGCGCGAACGCGCGCAGGCGGTGATCCTCGCCGGGCGCGTCAGGCTCGCGGACGAGGTGCTGGACAAACCCGGCAGGATGGTTGCGGAAGACGCCGCCCTCGTGGTGGAAGACCCCAACCCCTTCGTCAGCCGCGGCGGCGTGAAACTGTCGCATGCACTCGCGACGTTCAGCATCGATGTACAGGGTAAAACGGCGGCGGACATCGGCGCCTCCACCGGCGGTTTCACCGACTGCCTTCTGCAGAATGGCGCGAAGAGGGTTTACGCCTTCGATGTCGGATACGGTCAACTCGACTGGAAACTGCAATCGGATGAACGCGTGGTTTTGCGCGACCGCTTCAACGCGCGCCACCTGAAACTGGAAGACGTGGACAACGCGCCCGTGGACCTTGCGGTGATCGACGTGTCGTTCATCTCGCTCAAACTCATCCTGCCTCCAGTGTTCGCGGTGATGAAAGAAGAAGGCGACCTTGTCGCGCTGGTCAAACCGCAGTTCGAAGTCGGCAAGAGTGAGGTCGAGCACAAGGGCGTCATCCGCGATCCGGCCAAGCACGAAAAGGTGCTTCTCGATTTGACCGCGTTCGTGGCGGAGCAGGGCTGGGTGGCGTGCGGCCTCACCGCCTCACCCATCACGGGTCAAAAGGGCAACCGCGAATACCTTTTGCATTGCGTGGCTGGTGGTCGTGGCGGGGCCATTGAACATTCGCACATCACGAAAGAGATGCAGGCATGATATTGAGTGGCGACGACATCCACAAGGCCCTTGCCGACGGACGCATGATCATCGACCCCGCCCCGTCAAAAGCCAACATCGACACCACTTCCATCGACCTGCATCTCGGCGAGCCGCTGTGGATCTGGAAACCGGAGTACGAGCCGCACGGCGTCTCCGGCATCACGGTCAACCCGGAGCATTTCGACTACCGCCAGTTCAGCGACCAGTATTTGATTGAAGTGCCGAAGGATGAGAAAGGCTGCTACCGCATCGAACCAAAACGCATCTACCTCGGCTCCACCTACGAAAAAGTCGAGTTCCCGCCCGGATCGCGGCTGGCGGGTCGCGTCGAAGGCAAAAGCCGCATCGCCCGCCTCGGCCTCATGGTCCACATGACCGCGCCGATGATCCACTGCGGCACCGGCCTCGGCATCATCACCCTGGAGATGCTGAACCACGGCCCGTTCGTCATCGAGGCCAAACCCGGCGAGACACGCATCTGCCAGCTCGTGCTCGAGGAAGTGACGAGCGATCCCGGCGCCGACCGCTCCGGCCGTCAGTTCCACAAACAAAAAGACGCCAAAGGCTGACCGCCAGGTTGCACCTGGAGGCAATAGGGCTACTGCCCGATGGTCACGGCGATGACCTGCGGGCGCGGACTGCGTCCGATGCAGAAGGCTATAGCCAAGTGAACGCTGCGAAGGTCTGTGGGCGCATTCCGAATGCAATCGGGTTAGAACTCATCCCTGTAAACGGTGAAGGCGTCTTTGGGATAGACGAGGTGGGTCTCGCCCCATTGATGGGCGCTGTGGAGGTCCCAGTCGGACTCGTCCTCCAGCCCCTTCAGGCGCAGACCGCCGGTGCCGCCGTAGATGAGGAGGGCCACGCCATCGCCCGACTCTTCTACGCGACAGGCGTACGCCGGGCAGGGCGCATTGGCCTCCGCGTCCCATCCGGTCACCTGCACCGGCTGGTCCGACCCGTTCACGGTGTACTTGATGGCGTACACCTCGCGCGGGGTTTCCATCTCGCGGTACATCATGCTGAACGGCTGATCCACATTGCCGCACGGCTCGACTTCGAGGAACATAAAATGTGCCTCCTTCTTCGTCGCTTTGCAAGGACTCGCCATTTTTCGGGCGATGCGGTACAATCGGGCCTTTCCTGATTTTACTGCGGGCCCGGCCCGCCGGACTGAGTCCGGTGACAACAGGATAAATTCAGAATTGCGCCCACGGACCATCGCCGTGACCACCGGGCAGTAGCCATTTTGCGGCGGGCCATGCCCGTTATCCATCATATAACCCTTTTCAAGGATTTGCGAATGCATAAGCTGGTTTTGATGCGCCACGGCCAGAGCAGTTGGAACCTGGAGAACCGCTTCACCGGCTGGACCGACGTGGACCTCACCGAGCAGGGCCGCGAGGAAGCCCGGCAGGGGGGTCAGCTCATCCGCGAGGCCGGGCTGACGTTCGACGTGGCCTACACCTCTGTTTTGAAACGCGCCATCCGCACGTTGTGGATCGCGCTCGACGAACTGGATTTAATGTGGATCCCCGTCCACCGCTCCTGGCGGCTGAACGAACGCCACTACGGAAATTTACAGGGATTGAACAAAGCCGAAACCGCGGAGAAGCACGGCGACGACCAGGTGAAGATCTGGCGGCGCAGTTACGACATCCCGCCGCCTCCCCTGCCCGACGGCGACGAGCGCCTGCCGCACAACGATCCGCGCTACGCCGGGGTCGATGCCGCCGACCTGCCGAAGACCGAGGCGCTGAAACACACGGTGGACCGCTTCCTGCCGTACTGGAACGACACCATCGTGCCCGAGATCAAAGCCAACAAGCGCGTGCTCATCTGCGCCCACGGCAACAGCCTGCGCGCGCTGGTGAAGCATCTCGACGCCATCAGCGAAACCGACATCGTGGAGCTCAACATCCCGACGGGCATTCCGCTGGTGTACGAACTGGACGAGAATTTGAAACCGATCAAGAGTTATTATCTGGGCGACCCCGAAGCCGCGAAGAAGGCGGCCGAAGCCGTGGCCAAACAGGCCGGCGGGAAATGATAATGAGGAAGAGCCATCGGTAACCTCCCCTCAATCTCCTTCTGGAGAAGGAGGGGAGGCAATCCGTCTCAAACCATCGAGAGTCTTCACGGCGTGAAAGATGCCGGTGGAAGAATCCCCCTGGCCTCTTTCACAAGGGGGAAGCGGCTTCCCTCCGCCATCCATCGTTCGCCCGACACTCATCAACAAACACGCGCTTTGAGCCGTGGCCTCGTTTCCTCAGGCGTCGCCAGCGCCCACGGACCATCGTTCGCCCACCGGGCAGTAGCCATTTATCTCCGGTGATTCACCGGGCGCAGCGAAATCCCTGCCAGACTTTGAAGACGTGTGGTTCTTCGTTGAAGCGGTAGGTGGTGCGCAGGTAGTAGGCTTTGAAGTACCAGTTGCCGCCACGCAGAACACGCGAATCCCCGCTGTCGGGTCCGGTGGGATTTTTTTCCGGCGAGTGTTCGTAGTAAGCCGGACCATACCAGTCGCCGACCCACTCCCACACATTGCCCGCCATGTGGTGCAGTCCGTAGGGCGAGCGGCCCGCCGGCATGGCGTCCACCGGTTCCATCACTTTGAATCCCAGATCAGCGAACGAGCGGCGAAAGGTGACACGGTCGTTGGTGGGGAATGCATCTCCCCATGGAAACAGGAGGGCATCGGTGCCGCGTGCGGCTTTTTCCCATTCCGCTTCCGTCGGCAGGCGCTTGCGCACCCAGCGGCAGTAGGCATCCGCCCCATACCACGACACCCGGTTGACGGGATACCGCTCCAATCCCGGCCGCGCGCGGTAGCGTCCGTCCACCCTCTCCACCGTCACCGCTTTGCCCAGTTCGATGAAGCGGTCCGCCTTTTCCGGATGTGCGTTCAAAAATTCCGCGAACTGGTGCGCCGTCACCTCGTAAAGGTCCATGGCATAAGTATCGAGATGCACCTTATGCACGGGTTGCTCGTCGGTATCGCCCCAGCCCTGAGGGTTGTCGATGTCGAGGCCCATGGTGAAGGGTCCCGCCGGAATGACCACCATGTCGGTGATGTCGATTTCCTTTGGCGCGGAAGCGCAGGCGGCCAGGAGCAGACACAGGCACATAGCGATCATTCTCCTGACGCCACGCCACATGGAATAAGAGAACGGTGCCGGACGGACGGAAAACTTTTCCGCAAAATTTGAAACGTGTGTCATGAAACAGGGGATTCAGTTCGGGGACAGGGTTTGCGACCGCTTTTCCTCTATCGGTGTGCGGGTGCCTACAATCGAACGCTCCTGGGGAAGGAAAATTTCGAACCGGGTGCCTTTCCCCACTTCGCTTTCCACACCAATGTGCCCTCCGAATCGCTGGACGATCTTGGTCACCGTCGCAAGGCCCAGTCCCACGCCTTCTTCCCGCGTGGTGAAGAAAGGGTCGAATATCTGCTTGCGTTTGTCCGGTGGGATACCGCGCCCCTGGTCCTGTACGACCAGAAGGACGCCCTTCCGCTCGGTTTGGAAATCGCGATGCCGGTGGCCCTGGACCTCCCGAAGTTCCAGCAGTATGGTCCCGTTCTTGTCCATGGCCTGGATGCCGTTGATGCACAGGTTCCACACCATCTGCTTGATCTGGTCTTCCTCGCTTTGAATGACAATGTGTTTCGACGGCACATTCAACGCAATTTCGATGGAGCAGTCATATTCATTACTGTTCTTGAGAAGCAGGACCACGTCCTGCAGCAGTTGCGTGAGATCGATCACCGTGGCCTTGGACTTGCGCGGCTGCGAGTATGACAGAAAGTCCTTGACGATGGAGTTCAGCCGGTCAGTTTCCTTGATGACAATGTCCATGAGCCGTTTGTACTGGTCCTCCACCTGCAACGAATCGCGAAGCACCTGGATGGAACCGCTGAGTGACGCCAGCGGGTTGCGGATTTCGTGTGCCAAGCCGGCGGAAAACCGTCCCACCGCCGCCAGCTGTTCCGATTGCAGGATCTTTTCCTCCATTTTGCGCATTTCCGTCAGGTCTTCCAGCACCACGATGTAGCCTTCCGACTTGAAGCCGTCCTTGAACGGGTCCATGCTGGGCCGGATGAGCGAGCTGATCTTCATGATAACCAAAATGGTCTCTCCGTCCTTGCGCTGGAATTCCCCTTCCAGCGTTACCGGCAACTGCACCGACTGGCGGTCGAGGAAAAACGACCTCAATGCCGGCACCGGAAGCAAATCGTACGCCATGCGGCCCAGACTGTGGTCGGCATTGCACCCGGTAATCTGTTCGCAGGCGGTGTTAACGGAGGTGACGCGTCCTTCATGGTTGGTGGTGAGCAGGCCGTTGACCATGTTCTGCACCACGTTCTTATGAAATTCCTGGAGCTTTTTCAGGTCAAGGCTTTTGGAGCGCAGTTCGTCGTTGATGATGCGCAGGCGGTGGTTGAGGATGCTGCTCAGGTAGGCCACCGAATAAAACGAGGCCAGGTTCAGGGCAATTATGTAAAAGCCGTACGCACCCTGGTACGAAATATTGGATTTCTGGAAAAAGTAAATCGGGCGGATCACATTGAAGTATTCCAGGTCCACGAGGAGACCGTAGATGATGCTCGCCCCCGAGGCCGCCAGGTACACCGCCGCCCGCGGCAACATGACACTGGTGGCGATGATGACAAACAGGAAGACGAAAGAGAGCGGACTTTCAATTCCACCGGTGGTGTAGATCAACCCGCCGACGGTGGCGAGGTCGCCCAGCACCTGCGCCCAGGCTACCCAGGTGAGCGGCATCTTGAGCCGCAGCATCAAGGCATAAATAATGCAGAGGAAATAAGCGCTTCCCAGCACGATGCTGAGGGGCATGATGGGGGTTTCGTAACGGGCGTTGTGCTCGAAGGCGATGGCGAGGGCGACGAACCCGGTCAGGAATACGACCCGGAACACCATGATCGTCTTGACCCGGAGAAGGAGTTCTTTATCAGGATAATCCTGGGTCTTAAACATGGTCTCCTCAATGTCGTCGGGCCCCGGCGAGAGCGAACCCGGTTTGCCCCTTCAGTCGACTTTTGCGGGTGCAGGGGAGTGCACCGGACACCGATTAGAAGTTTTCGCCCATCTTGAATATGGGCAGGTACATGGCGACAACAATGAAACCGACCACGGAACCGAGAAACACCATGAGCATCGGTTCGAGCAGTGCCGTCAGGCCTTCCACCGCCGTATCCACTTCTTCATCGTAAAAGTCTGCGATCTTGATCAGCATGCCATCCAGCGCACCGGCGGATTCACCGACGTCGATCATCTGTATGACCATGGGCGGGAATACATCTTCCCTCGACAGGGGTGCCGCGATGGTTTCACCTTCCTTGATGGATTCGATGGTGTTGAGGATGGCCCGCTCGACGATCTTGTTGCCGGAGGTGCGGGCGCAGATATCCATCGCGTCGATCAGGGGCACACCGCTGGAAAGCAGGGTACCGAGGGTACGGGTGAACTTGGCCACGGAAACCTTGCGGATGAGCATGCCGAACACGGGCAGTTTGAGGGCGATCCGGTCGATTTCCACCTTCCCCTTCTCGGTGGCGTACACGCGCTTGAAAATCATGGCGAACAGGATCGGTCCGCCGATGATCACGTACCACTGGTTCTGGAAAAAGTTACTGACCATCATGACGATCGCCGTGGGCCCGGGAAGCTCGCCACCACTGCCTTCGAACATGGTGGCGAAAGCGGGGATGACGAAGATCATCAGGAAAGCCACGACCACAAACGCGACGGTGACGATGGCACCGGGATACACCATTGCGGACTTCACTTTTTTCTTGAGCGCGAGGGATTTTTCGATGTACGCGGCCAGGCGCGACAGGATGGTGTCCAGAATACCGCCGGCCTCGCCCGCTTCCACCAGGTTGCAGTACAAGGCATCCCACACCTTGGGATGGCGACGCATGGAGTCAGACAGGTTGGCGCCCTGCTCGATGCCGTTCTTGACGTCCATGATGATGTTGCCAAAGGTCTGGTTGTCCGACTGCTTGCCGAGGATTTCCAGGCACTGCACCAGAGGCAGACCCGCATCCACCATCGTGGAGAACTGGCGGGTGAAGATAACGACGTCGCGCTCGGTGATTTTCTGCTTTTTCTTACCTCCCCCGCCGATCTCCAATGAAAAGAAGGAGGATTTGGCTTTGAGGCTGTCCACTCGGATGTTTTTCTGCTTCAGCTTGGCCCGGGCGCCCTGCTCGTTATCGGCTTCAATTTCGCCGGTCTGCGTTTTCCCTTTTACCGTCGTTTTGTAAGTAAAAGTTGGCATGGCTTTTTTCCGTCCCCTTATTGATTAATCGAAAAGGAGGAGATGACGCTGCGCGTTTTTTCCAGCTCCAGGCCGATGCGCGACAATTGTTCGCTGGTAAACCGCAACCGGTCCACAAGCGCTTTGACCACCAGGCGCACATCGTCCGGCAATTGTTCGACGAGGCGATTGAACTGTTCCTTTTCGATCACCCCGATGGTCACGTTGCCCACCGCCACCACGCTAGCGCTCCGGACTGTCTGGGAAATCAAACCCATTTCGCCGAACACGTCCCCTGCCTTGAGGGTGTTGATCAACACGCTTTTCTTGTCCACCTTCTTGGTGACGTTGACCTTGCCCTCGATGATGATGAATGCGTTGTTGCTGACAATTCCTTCCGAAACGATGATGTCTCCATCCGCGTACCGCTGAATTGTCGGAGTATCCTTGAGACTCATAATCACACTTTTCCAAGAACGTCCATAGTCTCGCGATAGATCCTATAGAAGATATCGTTGTCTGATATGCCTTTCCTCAATACCACGTCCAGCCGGTCCAGATCCTTTTCATTGATCACCTGGTTGACGCTGTAGGCGAATGCTTCCATGTTGTCCGTGGACTTGAATTCCTTCCCGATCAATGCGATGAAGGTTTTCCGCCGAAGGCTCATGGGCATGTTCAAAATATACTTGTAAAGGGCACTTTCTTCCAGACTTTCGCCTCCAAACTTTTCGTGAAACACGACCACATGATAGTGAAAGAACTTCAGTTTGTGCGCGCCGTGTTCCGGCGACTTGGCCGTTTCCAGTTTGTAACCCAGTTCGGTGAGCACGTCGGCGAAAGCATCGTAATTCATCGGGTCCATGATGAGCGCGACCTTGTCACCCTCTTCATAAATGGGAGGGGCCTCATCCTCTTCGAAGGCTTCGTCGGTCACCAGCATCATGGCTTCCATGCCCTCTTCTTCCTCATCCTCCTGCTTCAGGTGCTGATCGACGCGGTTCTTCGTTTTGCACGCCGGGCAGGTGAGGTTGAACGCCTTGTCTTTGGGGACCTTTTCATCCGGAATGTTGATCGTCTTGCTGCACTGGCTGCATGTGACCTGCATTCAGACTCTCCTTGGACGCATTGCCGCGTCACCTTCGCATTTTTTTCTTTTTGGCAAACCCGGTTTCCTGGTCGTAAGAATCGTCCAGGGCCAGCTCCTCGATGTCCGTCGTCTTCTCGCCCCTTTCGGACTTGATGGCGTCGATGCCGCGTGCCACAACGTTCCGCCGCGACGCATACGCGAGGGCGGTTTCCTGGGTGATGAGATCCTCTCGATACAACTTGATGATGTGCTGGTCGAAAGTCCACATGCCGTAGGCGTCGCCTTCGCGGATGATGTCGTAATAGGTCTTGCCCTCTTCCTCCCCATTCAGGATGGTGTCCTTCACGCGCATGTTGTTGTTCATGATTTCGAGAAGCGCAATTCGCCCGCCGCCCGCTTTCGGAACCAGACGCTGACTGATGACCCAGCGCACGGTATCCGCGAGCCGGATGCGGATCTGCTGTTCCTCTTCCTGCGAAAACATGCCGACGATGCGGTTGATGGTCTGCCCCGCGTCGACCGTGTGCAGGGTGCTCATGACAAGGTGACCCGTCTCCGCGGCGCTCATGCCGATCTCCACGGTTTCGCGGTCGCGCATTTCACCCACCAGGATGACCTTAGGCGCCTGTCGAAGTGCCGCACGCAGGCCCGTGGCAAAGTTGTTGAAGTCGCCTCCCAACTCCCGCTGGTTGAACGTGGACTTCAGGTGCGGATGCACGAATTCCACCGGATCCTCCAGCGTGATGATGTGCACCGACTTGTCATGATTGATCTTGTTGAGCAGTGCTGCAAGCGTGGTGGATTTACCGGAACCGGTGGCACCGGTGACCAGCACCATTCCGTTTTTCTCTTCCGCCGCATTGGCAAATTGCGGCGGCAGTTTCAAATCCTCGATCGACGGAATCCGCGTTTCCAGTTTACGCAGGACGATGCTGTAGTTGCCGCGCTGGGAGAAAATGTTGACGCGGAACCGCGCCTTGCCGGGAATGTAATACGAACAGTCGCAGGAGCCCTCGCGCAGAAGGATTTCGTTCAACCGCCGGTCGGCACCGATGAGGTTCAGCGCGAAGATCTCAGCCTGGAACGCCGTGATCTTCGGTATCGGCGGGTGCATGGGCACTTCCGTCAACTGGCCGGAGTTTTCCACCTGGAACGGTTTGCCCACGGTGATGTTGAGGTCGGAGATGTTTCCGAATGACTCCAGCATCGTTGTCAGAATGTGGTCGATTTCGGCTTTTCTCATGGTTGCACCCCTGCAACGTACTTTAAATGAATTCCGGTGGTGTCTTCAGGTACTGAACGAACCGCTCTTTGACAATCGATTTATCGTACGCGTCTTCAGGACTGATCTTTTTTGCCTGCAATGCTTCCAGAATGGCATCGTCCAAAGACTGCATTCCATATTTTTTTCCGGTCTGGATGACGGAGGGAATCTGGAACGTTTTGCCTTCACGAATCAGGTTCGAGGTCGCGGGCGTCACCACCAGCACTTCCAGCACCGCCAGGCGCCCTTTCTTGTCGACGCGCTTGAACAGGTTCTGCGCGATGACGCCTTTCAAACTTTCGGAAAGCGTGGTGCGGATCTGCGCCTGCTGGTTGGCCGGAAAAACGTCGATGACGCGGTCGACCGTCTTCGCCGCGCTCTGGGTATGCAGGGTACCGAACACGAGATGACCCGTGGAAGCGGCTTCCAGTGCCAGCTCGATGGTTTCCAGATCGCGCATCTCACCGACCAGGATGATATCCGGGTCTTCGCGCAACGCGCCTTTCAAGGCGGCTTTGAAACTTTTCGTGTGCACGCCCACCTCACGGTGGTTCACCACACAACTCGCGCTTTTGTGTACGAACTCGACGGGGTCTTCGACCGTGATGATGTGCGCTTTCTTGTTCTTGTTGACGTAGTCCATCATCGCCGCAAGGGTGGTGGACTTGCCGGAACCGGTGGGACCGGTCACCAGCACCATGCCCTTGTGCAGCATGGCCAGCTTGGTGAGAACCGACGGAAGGCCCAGCTGTTCCGCGGTCAGAATTTCACTGGGAATCTCACGAAAAACGGCGCCCACGCCCCATTTCTGCTGGAAGTAGTTGGCGCGGTAACGGGCGAGACCCGGCACCTCATAGGCGAAGTCGATGTCGCCGGTTTCTTCGAATACCTTGATTTTGTCTTCGGGCGCGATTTCGTAGAGGATCGCTTTCAGTTCGTCGTTTTCAAGAACCTTGTACTTCACGCGTTCCATGTCGCCATGAATACGCAGGACCGGCTGGGACCCGGCCACCAGGTGCAGGTCGGAAGCTCCCTGCTCGTTCATCAGTTTGAAGAAAGCATCGATTTTGGCCATAGGTCACTCTACCAGTTCGGCTTTGAATACGAAGTCGAGGACCACGTTCTGCGTCCCCGGCAGTTCAAACTTCTTTCCGTTCAACAAAAATTCCGACCCATTCCGGTTTCCGATATCCGCCACAATCCGGTTGTCCGCATGCAACACGATACGCTCGCCGGGTTGCAGAGTGAAATCTTTTTCTTTTTCCCCATCCACGATCATGTGGAACCAGGCTTTTTCGCTGGCGCGGATTTCCAGAGAAAAAGCACCGGAATGGCTTGAACCCGGTGTGTTCAATGAGCTTCGGTTTGTCGGAACTATTTGATCTTGCAGGCCGTTTATTATACCACCATTTTCCGATTCCGAAATCTTATTTTCCCCGGCTGCGGCTTCCAGGTCGTTCTTCGGACCGGTCATGGAGGTGGTTTTTGCCTCGGTGGTCTCCATTCCCGAGCCGGGTGGAGGAGGAGCCTCGCCACCCTGTGGTGGCGGACCGGGTTGCGGACCCGAGCCCATGGTCGATTCGGTTTCCGAACTGACCGGAGGTGGCATTTTCTGTGTCATTTCAGGTGGGGGGACGGTCGCTTCCGGCGCGGAGGGCAGGGAAGACTGGGAAATGACCCACACCAGCCAGCCTACCAGAACCAGTCCAACCACAAACCCCACCAGTTTCATCTGCGTCTGCCAGAATGATTTTTTCTGCTCACGCTGGACCGCTTCCTTCAACGACTGTTCACGCACTTCCCGCCGGCCCTTGCCAATGCGCTCCTCATAAGCGGTCAACAGTTCGTTCGCATCCACACCCAGCGCTTCCCCATAACCGCGGATGTACCCTTTGATAAACACCTCCGCCGGAAGGTCGTCATAACGGTCTTCTTCCAGGGCTTCCAGGTGGCGCGTGGGAATGCGGGTGGAGTTGGCGATGTCGTTCAGGGTGACGCTCCGCAACTCCCGCTGGTGTTTAAGATATTGGCCGAAACTGTCTTCCATACTATTTCTTGGGCGAAACCTTCATGCGGTTCAACATGGATTTGGCTGTGCGGGCGTTCTCACTCAACGGCTGGAGATTGATCGCCTCCTGAAGGTGGGGACGGGCGCGCAGGTAATCCCCTTCGTCAAACAGCAGCTGACCCAGTTCAAAGTGCGCGCGGGCGGATTCCGGATTCAACTCCACCGCCTTCTGAAAACTTTTGTAGGCCAGTTCGTACTGCTCTGCCTTCTTGTAGGCAAGAGCCAGGTTGATTCGAATCTGGTCGCTGTCCTTGATGTCCAGCGCCATTTGCCAGGCGCGTTCCGCCTCATTGTACTGCCCGTTTCTGTAATAACTGAAAGCCAGCCAGTTGTAGAGCTGTTGCGGGTTCAGCACCTTCTTCGCGTCCAGTGATTTTTTCAGGTGCACAATGGCACGGTCCCATTTCTCCGTTTCCATGTACAACCGCCCCAAATACTGGTACGCCTGCATGTATTCGGAATCCAGCCTGATGGCTCGCAGGAAGGATTTTTCAGCACGTGGATACTGCCGGTCCTTAAAGTACGCCGCACCCAGGGCAACGCGGTAAAACGGGTCGTTGGGAACCTCCTTGATGATCTCGATCAGCTCCTGATAATACTTGTCCCGCATGTTGAGGGTGTTGTATTTCTGCGCGTCGTTGTATCGTTTGCGGGCATCCAGTTTTTCCCGTGGCGTGATCGAGGAGGCACATCCCGCAAACCCGATTATGAAAACCAGCGCAAGCGCTCCAAACCAACCCGCCCTTGACCGAGGAACCGGAACTGAATCTGTCATGATGTTCTATGGTTAAATGGTTGAATTTTTTAGAATTAGTAAATTATAACAAAAGGCGGGGCGTTGCACAACAAGGGAAGCGGACGGACCTGAAATCCCGTT
>NZ_HG422173.1:703127-771729 GCF_000341545.2 Nitrospina gracilis 3/211 | reverse complement strand
TGGAAACTTCCGGAACGGGGCCCTCGGACCATCGCTGTAACTATCGGGCAGTACCCTGTTTATTCTCCTCGTAGAGGAGCGGGCGTGGCCCGCGGCAAGCAAGTGAACCTTGCGGAATGGGCCCTCGGACCATCGCTGTAACTATCGGGCAGTACCCATTTTCCTCCCCGCGTCGCGGGGCTATTGGAAGACGGCTTTGGCGGAGTACACCATGTTGCGCAGGCCGCGCGTCGAGTCCTCCACCGCCGTGGCCTCGTACCCGCAGTGGGCCGTGCAGTCGCGGCACTTGTCGTGGTTGCGGTGACCGTAACTGTCCCAGTCGGTGGTCTTCATCAACTCGCGGAAGCTCCCGGCATAGCCTTCGTCGAGCAGGTAACACGGCTTCTGCCAGCCGAGAACGGAGTAACACGGATTGCCCCACGGCGTGCAGTCGTAATCGCGCTTACCCTGCAGGAAGTCAAGGTAGAACGGTGAATGATTGAAGTTCCACCGCCCGTCTTTGTTGCGGTTCAACAGGTCGCCGAAAAACTCCATGGTCTTCGCGCGGCCGGGAAAATGTTCCTGGTCCGGCGCATCCGGATACTGGAAGGCGGAAGACACCGTCATGCCGTCCACGCCCAGCGGCCGGATATGGTCGAGAAACTGCTCCGCGTATTCAACGGAGACGCCGTCGAAGAAGGTGGTGTTGGTGGTGACGCGGAAACCTTTTTTCTTGGCGGCGCGGATGGCATCGATGGCCTTGTCGTACACGCCTTCTTCCATGCAGATATGGTCGTGGTGTTCCTTCATGCCGTCGAGGTGAATCGAAAGCGTGAGTAACGGCGATTTCGGCAACCGATCTAGATATTTCTCGAGCAGGATGGCGTTGGTGCACAGGTAAACATAGCGGCCCTGCTTGACCAGGCCTTCGATGATCTCCACGATGTGCGGATGGATCAGCGGTTCGCCGCCGGCGATGGAGACGATCGGCGCGCCGCATTCCTTCGCGGCTTTCAGGCACTGCTCCACGCTCAGATACTGTTTAAGAATGTCGTTGGGTTTCTGAATTTTTCCACAACCCGTGCACTCGAGGTTGCAACGGTAAAGGGGTTCGAGCATCAACACCAGCGGATACTTTTTTTTGCCGAGGAGTTTTTGCTTGAACAGATAAAACCCAACTTTCATCGCCTGTCGAATTGGAATCGCCATATATAAATGTCCACTCTTTTAAATGCGGTTGAGAATCACGCAGGATGGGCCGTCCGGTTGAAAATTACGGGGTGACCGGAATCCGGCTTGCGCTCGGCCTGTAACTTGTTAAAATTCAAATAACAATTGAGGCGATCCATATTATATAAGCAAGCCGCTCCCGGTTTCAAAAATAATTTGGCCGAAGGCCTCATTCTAATCCAGGCAACCCGCTCCGGGACCCCGCCCCAGAAGGGCGGTGGACCGCACACCGCCGGGCCCGCTTCTTTCGAATGTCGAGGACCCCGTTTTGAGAAAAGTCGCCGCCCTTCTCAGCATCGCCGTTATCATCCTAATCATTGATGGGACAATGACTTACGACTTTTTCGACCTGGAGAACAAGAGCTTCGACTTCTGGCTGGCGGCGGGGCTGACGGTCGTCATTTTCATCGTCCTGTGGTTCGCCGAAACCTCCCAGCGGCCCAACAAACCGGGCAACGACAACTGACCCCAGGCCCGATTTCCCGCGTATTGCGTGAGGGGGGGTCGCAAACCGGCCGCTTCCCTTACAGGAAACCGGCTGGAAACTGTGCGTGCAGGAGTTATTGCGCTTGCAGGGAGAGAGAGTCCGCCGTCTGCTGGCTGACGACGCGGCTGAGCAGCGCGTAGGGTTCGACGGCCTGATCGGTGGCGATCCACACCCGGCCCGCACCACCGTGAGCGACGTTCACCGCTTCGCCTTTCGCGTTCTCGATGGCGGCGATGTGGAAGTAACTCTGCCGCGAGGGAGAGATGTACTCGACGCGGTCGCCCACTTCAATGCGGTTCTTCACTTCCACTTCCATCCAGCCTTTGCGCGAATCCGTCACCTGCCCGGCGAACACCTGCGGCAGGTCGGTTTCCTGCGCGGAGTCGAATCGTTCGGTCTGGTGATCCGACCGCGGCACCAGAAATGCGGAAGTGAAACCGCGGTTGGCGGTCTTGTTGATCTCATCGATGAGTTTGGGATCGAACGCCTGCCCGCGCGCGAGGTCGTCGATGGCGCGACGGTAACTGCGCACCACCATCGACAGATAGTAGATGGTCTTGGTGCGTCCCTCGATCTTGAACGAACACACGCCCGCATCATGAATCGGTTTCAGGTACTCGATGGCGCGCAGGTCCTTCGAGTTCATAATGTAGGTGCCATGCTCGTCTTCGTCGATGGGCATCAGCTCGCCCGGCCGCTCCCGCTCTTCCAGAAAATACTCTCCGGACAGGATGTTCGGGTTGTGCGTGCTCTGCACGGGCGCCGACTCGTGCGGCTGTTGATGCACGTCGTACTCCCACCTGCAACTGTTGGTGCAGGTGCCCTGGTTGGCGTCGCGGTGGTTGAAATAATTGGACAACAAACACCGGCCCGAATAGGCGATACAAATTGCACCGTGCACGAACGACTCCAGCTCCATCCCCGGCACCTTGGCGTGGATCTCCGCGATCTCCGGCAAAGACAACTCGCGCGACAGGATGATGCGGCTCACGCCTTCGTCGTACCAGAACTGCACCGATTCGTGGTTGATGGTGTTGGTCTGCACCGACAAATGCACCGGCACGTGCGGAAACTCGCGCCGCGCGAAACGGATCATCCCCGGATCGGCCATGATGAAGGCGTCGGGTTGCGCCTCGGCGTAAAACGCCAGCGACTGCTTGAACGATTCGATCTTGCGGTTGGGCGGCAGGATGTTGGCGGTGATGTAGATTTTCCGCCCCATCCGGTGCGTGCGTTCGATGGCCTCTTTCAGCGTCGCGTCCTTGAACGGGTTCTCGCGGGCACGAAGCGAGAAGCGCGGAATCCCCGCGTACACGGCATCGGCACCGTAGGCCAGCGCGTAATCGAGCTTCTCCGGGCTCCCCGCCGGGGCCAACAACTCCGGCACTCCCGTACCGGGAGAGGAAACGGGTCCGCTCCGGGCCGTATTCTGTGACTCGTTTTTCGGTTTCATGATGGTTGATTATATAGAAAGCAACGCCCCGGCGAAAGCTCTTCCTTTATATATATCAGGAAGGACACTGCGGGGCGGGGCGGTAGCCCATCTCCTCGGCCTGTTTCCGGGTCTGGAAGAGGACGGGTTTCCTGATCCGCGCGGCGCGGGAATACCCCCGGCAGGCGGGCCACTGGTAGGTGCGGCTCTGGGGATCGCCTATGATACCGTAATGCAGGACACGGTCGTAATCCATCTCCGCCTGGCTCCACGGTGCGTCGGGGATAACCTTCTCGCGGCGGTGTTCCCACGGCGGGATGGGTTCCTCCTGCATCCACAAACCCAGGCTGTGGGCGAAAGCGTGTTGCTCCAGCGTGGTCAGGCGCTCGTCCGGATCGGGCGTGGCGCGGTAATGCCAGCCATAGCCCTGGGCAATGACCTCCTCGTTCACCACCCGGCCTCCCGCCAGCACGGCGCGGCCCACGTGCCAGCCGTCCTTGTCCACGAACGAGACGTCGACGCGGATGGCGCGGTGCCGGATCAATTCGTCCAGGTAATCGAACGCCTGCTTGCCAAACGGCTGGCCCGGCTCCGGTGCGTCCACTTCTTCCAATCGCACCTTGTATCGTTTATTCTCGACCTCGAGGGCGAAGGCGTCGCCGGAGAGGATCTCCACCGCATGCCCGACCAGGATTTTTTCCGGCGAGCCCAGCGCCGCCGTCAGCAACACTGCCCCCACCGCGAGTTTTATAAAATGCATACCTCATTATATCGGACATACGGGGCAAATCTTTGGTCCCCTTCCAATAAAGTGTTTCTATTGAATGCCACTACAGAGGAATCAGTCTAAAAAGCCATGACGCGCAAGACCAAACAGTCGGTAAGGCAGGCGGTGTGGTCGGAGATGACCCGGGAGAAAGCCGCACGCTTTCCGTTTCCCATCAAGGGCCGTATCCCGAACTTCAAAGGAGCCGAAGCCGCCGTCGAACGCCTGCGCACACTTACCTGCTACCAGAAAGCGAAGACGCTCAAGTGCAATCCCGATTCTCCCCAACGGCCGCTGCGCCAGGCGGCTCTGGAAGACGGCAAGACGGTGTTCATGGCGGTGCCGCGTCTCAGAAAAGAACAATGTTTTCTGAAACTGGATCCCGCAAAGATCGATCCACGCAATTTCAAAAAGGCGGCGAGCATTTCGGGATCGGAGCAGTTCGGCCAGCCTGTCACGCCGCAGGAGATGCCGGCGATCGACCTCATCAGCGCGGGGTCGGTGGCGGTGCGCAGAAACGGCACGCGCATCGGCAAGGGCGGCGGTTATTCGGACCTCGAGTTCGGCATCGCCACGGACCTCAAACTCATCACGAAGAAGACGGTCATCGTCACCACCGTGCACGACCTGCAGGTGGTGGACGCGGAATGGGAGGTCATGCCCTACGACATCCCGCTGGACTGGATTCTCACGCCGACGCAATCCATTGAATGCAAAAACAAACACGCGCGGCCGCAGGGCGTGCTGTGGGACCACCTCGACCCCGCCATGCAACGCGACATCCCCATTCTGGAGAGACTTGTTGGACCTTCCCCGCAAAGGGAGTAAACTACAGGTATACAGCCCACCATTCGAAAGGTACGGGTTATGGCGGAGTTGGAGGTTGGCGAACAGGTTTTGCTGGACCGCAAGGGACTCGACGCCCTTTTGCAGGCTCTGCGCCGCGCCCGTTACCGGGTCGTGGGGCCCACCCTCCGCGACCAGGCGGTGGTGTACGACGAGGTGCGGTCGATTGATGACTTACCCGAAGGCTGGACCGACGAACAGGAGGGCGGCACCTACCGTTTAAAGAAACGCGATGACGCCGCGCTGTTCGGGTACATCATCAGCCCCCATTCCTGGAAACAGTTCCTGTTCCCGCCGCGCCAGAAATTGTGGGAAGCCGACCGTAAAGGCCGCGGCATGGCCATCACACCGAGCGAAGACAACGCCCCACGCTATGCATTACTGGGAGTGCGCGCCTGTGAACTGCACGCCATCCGCATTCA
This sequence comes from Nitrospina gracilis 3/211, assembly GCF_000341545.2. Classification (NCBI taxonomy): domain Bacteria; kingdom Pseudomonadati; phylum Nitrospinota; class Nitrospinia; order Nitrospinales; family Nitrospinaceae; genus Nitrospina; species Nitrospina gracilis. Next base: position 766,567 of record NZ_HG422173.1, on the reverse strand, counting down.
GGACAAGGTGTTCCTGGAAGGCCCGTACGTCGATCCCATCTACAAGGCGCACCGCGAACGCGCGTTCATCATCGCCGTGCAATGCACGCAGGCGGGCAACACCTGTTTTTGCGTATCGATGAACTCCGGCCCGAAAGCGGAATCGGGATTCGACCTGGCGCTCACCGAGATCGTGCAGAAAACCACCTCGCACTTCGTGGTGGAAGTCGGCAGTGCGGCCGGTGCACGCCTGCTCTCCAGGGTTCCGGTCAAAAAAGCGAAAGCCGCGGATACCGAAAAAGCCGCACAGGCCCGGGACAACGCCGTCCAACAGATGGGCCGTTCCATGAAAAGCGACGACCTGCGGGAACTCCTGCAAAACAACTACGAACACCCGCGCTGGGAGCAGGTCGCCCACCGCTGCCTCGCCTGCGCCAACTGCACCATGGCCTGCCCCACCTGTTTCTGCTCGACCGTGGAAGACGTCACCGACCTTTCCGGCGACCACGCCGAGCGCTGGCGCAGCTGGGATTCGTGTTTCACCCTGGATTTTTCATACATCCACGGTGGCAACGTGCGCCATTCCACCCTGTCGCGCTACCGCCAATGGATGACGCACAAACTGTCCACCTGGCACGACCAGTTCGATACCAGCGGATGCGTCGGGTGCGGGCGCTGCATCACCTGGTGCCCGGTGGGCATCGACATCACGGAAGAAGTGGCTGCCATCCGCATCCCTCCGCCCCCTTCCGGCAACCACGAGGACGAGGAGTCTCCGCCATGAACGCGCAGGAAACCAACATGAAAACCCTGGAACCCATTCTCTCCGAGCATCCGTTCTTCGACGGACTTCAGGAAAAATACATGAAGCTGGTCATCGGCTGCGCATCGAACGTGCGGTTCGAGTCGGGGGAGTTTCTGTTTCGCGAAGGTGCTGCGGCGGATCATTTTTACATCATCCGGCACGGACGCGTGGCGCTGGAGATGGCGCCGCCCAACAAGCCGCCGATGATCGTGGACACCGTCGAAGGCGGACAGGTGCTCGGCTGGTCGTGGCTGGCGCCGCCTCACCTGTGGCATTTCGATGCGCATGCAATGACCCTCGTGCGCACCATCGCGCTGGATGCCGCCTGTTTGCGCAAAAAAATAGAAACCGATCACGAACTCGGGTACGAACTGTTCCGGCGGTTCTTCATCATCGCCGCCGAACGCCTGCAACACACGCGCATGCAGTTGATGGACGTCTACGGGAGCACGGTCTGATGTTCGCCGCCGTACAACCGATGGCGCAGCCCATGGTGCCGGAACCGCACCGCATCCTGCGCGTGCAGAAGGAAACGCGCGACAGCTTCACGCTGGAAACCCAGCCGGTGAAAGGAAGCAGGCGGTTTGCTTTCAAACCGGGCCAGTTCAACATGCTGTACGTGTTCGGCGTGGGAGAGGTGCCGATTTCCATCAGCGGCGATCCTCAGAAACCGGACACCCTGCTCCACACCATCCGCGCCGTCGGCACGGTGACGCGTCACCTGAAAAACCTGCGGAAGGGGGACGTCATCGGCATCCGCGGTCCGTTCGGGTCGCACTGGCCGGTGGAAGCGGTGGAAGGGAACGACGTCGTGTTCATCGCCGGAGGCATCGGGCTGGCGCCGTTGCGTCCCGCCATCTACCAGGTGCTGGCGCGGCGGGAAAAGTACGGTGACGTTTTCATTCTGTACGGGGCGCGCACACCCGCCGACATGATTTTCCGCAAGGAATTGGAGCAATGGCGCGGCCGTTTCGACCTGGAAGTGGATGCGACGGTGGACACGGCCCAGCGCGGCTGGCTGGGCAACGTAGGCGTGGTGACGCAGATCGTGAGAAAAGCGAAGTTCGACGCGCACCAGACCGTCGCCATGATCTGCGGACCGGAGGTGATGATGCGGTTCACGGTCAACGAGCTGATGGATGAGGGACTGAGCCCTGATGATATTTACCTGACGATGGAGCGCAACATGAAATGCGCCATCGGATTCTGCGGGCACTGCCAGTACGGACCGGACTTCGTCTGCCTGGACGGCCCGGTGTTCCCATACCAGCGCATCCGCCGCCTGTTCAGCAAGCGGGAGATCTGACATGGCACGGAAGAAGAAAACAACCGCGGCCCAACGCAGACCGCCGCATCATAAACCGAAACTCGCGGTGTGGAAGTTTGCGTCCTGCGACGGATGCCAGTTGAGCCTGCTCGACTGCGAGGACGAACTGCTCACTGTTGCCGAGCACATCAGCATCGCACATTTCCCGGAAGCGTCGAGCCGCATCCTGAAAGGCCCGTACGACGTATCGCTGGTGGAGGGATCGATCACCACTCCGCACGACGCCGAGCGTATCCACCGGATCCGGCGCATTTCGAAGACGCTGATCACCATCGGTGCCTGCGCCACCGCCGGGGGCATCCAGTCGCTCCGCAACTTCAAGGACGTCAACGAATTCATCTCCATCGTGTACGCCACACCCGATTACATCGACAGCCTGAAAAAATCGACCGCCATCGAGGAACACGTGGCCGTCGATTTTCAACTGCAGGGATGCCCCATCAACAAGCACCAGTTGCTCGAGGTGATCAACGCGTTTCTGAACGGACGCAAACCGAACACGCCGGCGCACAGCGTGTGCCTGGAATGCAAGCGCGCGGGCAACGTGTGCGTCATGGTGGCGCACGGCACGCCGTGCATGGGTCCCATCACCCACGCCGGGTGCGGCGCGCTGTGCCCGGGTTATAACCGTGGTTGTTATGCCTGTTTCGGTCCCAAGGAAAAAGCCAACACGAATGCGATGAGCCGCGCGTTTCTGGACATGGGCATGGACGAGGACAGCGTGCGCCACCTGTTCCGCGGGTTTTACGGCTGGACCAAAAAGTTCCGCAGGGAAAGCGAAACGTATGAAAAAAACCCGGACCATTAAAGTCGATTACCTGGCGCGGGTGGAAGGCGAGGGCGCGCTGTACCTGAAAATCCAGAACGGTGCGTTGAAGGACGTGCAACTCAGGATCTTCGAGCCGCCGCGTTTTTTCGAAGCGTTCCTGCGCGGCCGCCAGTTCACCGAAGCACCGGACATCACGGCGCGCATCTGCGGCATCTGCCCCATCGCTTACCAGATGAGCGCGGTGCACGCCATGGAAGACGCGCTGGGGGTGACCATGACCCCGCCTCTCCGCGCCCTGCGCCGCCTCATTTACTGCGGTGAATGGATCGAAAGCCACATCCTGCACGCATTCATGCTGCACGCGCCGGATTTCCTGGGATACCACGACGCCATCCAGATCGCCAAAGACCACAAACAGCTCATCGAAAACGCTCTGCGTTTCAAAAAACACGGCAACGAGATCGTCGCTTTTCTCGGCGGACGCGAGATCCATCCCATCAACGTGAAGGTTGGCGGATTTTACAAGGTGCCGCGCAAAACCGATTTCAAAAAGCTGGAGGAAAACCTGAAATGGTGTCGCGACTTCGCGCTGGAGGCGGTTGGGTTCGTCGCGAAACTGCCGTTTCCCGATTTCGAAGTGGACTACGAATTCGTCGCACTCCACCACCCGGAGGAATACCCGTTCAACGAAGGCCGCATCGTGTCCAACCGCGGACTCGACATCGCCGCCCGCGAGTACGACGATCATTTTGAGGAGCAGCACGTCGAGCGGTCCAACGCCCTGCATTCGGTATTGAAAGCGCGCGGCAATTATTTGGTTGGGCCGCTGGCGCGGTTCAACCTGAATCACGAAAAGCTTCCGGCCATCGCGAAACAGGCCATGCACGCGGCCAGGCTCAAAGCGCCGTGCCGCAATCCGTTCAAGAGCATCATCGTGCGTTGCTTGGAGACATTGTTCGCGGTGGACGAAGCCCTGCGCCTGATCCGCCATTACGAGATGCCGGATCGGCCCGCGCTCGATATCGAACCGAAAGCGGGAACCGGTTACGCCTGCACCGAAGCGCCGCGCGGCATCCTGTATCACCGCTACCGCATCGACGACGCAGGGCTCATCCAGGACGCGAAGATCGTACCGCCCACGTCGCAGAACCAGAAAACCATCGAGGAAGACCTGCGGCAGTTCGTTCCTCAGTACATGGATCTTCCCGACGACAAACTGCAATGGCAGTGCGAGCAGGCGATCCGCAATTACGATCCGTGCATCTCCTGCGCCACGCATTTCCTGAAAATGGAAGTGGACCGTTCCTGAAAGGACTCGCCATGACAGAATCTCCCCATATTCTCGTGCTCGGCATCGGCAACCTGTGGCGCGGCGACGATGCAGCGGGACGCCACGCGGCCCGGCGGCTGGCGGAACGGATCTCTTCGCACAACGTCGCCGTGCGGGAAGTGGAGGGAGAGGGCGCGGCAGTGATGGAGGCCCTGGAAGGGTTCGACGCCGCCATCCTGGTCGACGCGGTGGAATCGGGCGCGTCTCCCGGCACGGTGCACTGCTGGGACGTGAGCACGGAAAGCATGAATGCAAAATTCCTGCGCTGCTCGACGCACAACTTCAGCGTGCACGACGCGGTGGAGATGGCGCGCGCCCTCGGCAAACTGCCGCCGCGAGTGATCGTGTTCGGCATCGAAGGCAAAACGTTCTCGCCGGGGCAGGGTATGGCGGTGGAAGTGGAAACTTCGATGGATTCACTCGTCTCCCGGGTCCTTGAACAGATTCACACTCTCACCGGGGAAACACGGCATGCATGAACAATCGCTGATGAACGACCTGATGCGCAAAATCCTGTCGGTCTCGCTGAACCACCGGAACGCGCGGGTGGTGGGATTGAACGTGAAGCTCGGGGCGCTGGCACACATCTCGCCCGAACACTTTATGGAGCATTTTCGGGATGCCGCCGCCGGGACCGTGGCCGAAGGGGCGCAGGTGAACATCGAGGTCGGCACGGACACCACCGACCCGCAGGCGCAGGACATATGGATCGAAAGCGTGGAACTGGAAGACCTTTCTGAGGACTCGTCCGGACATGGAAACCGGTGACATCATATCGCGCATCCGCATCACCCTGCGCGGCAAGGTGCAGGGCGTGGGTTTCCGTCCGTTCATCTACAACCTGGCCACGGACCTCAACCTCACCGGGTGGGTCGCCAACACCGGACAGGGGGTGGTCATCGATGCGGAAGGGCCGCTGTCCAATCTCGATGCCTTCCTGTACCGCATTGAAGAGGAAAAACCCCCGCTCGCCCACATCCAGGGGCTGGAACACACCTACCTCCAACCCGAGGGATATACAATTTTTGAAATCCGCGAAAGCTCCGAAGGAACAGCAAAATCGTTCTGGGTGCTTCCGGATGTCGCCACGTGCGGCGACTGCCTGGAGGAGATGTTCGAACCGCAAAACCGTCGTCACCGTTATCCCTTCACCAACTGCACACGGTGCGGTCCGCGGTTCAGCATCATGACCGCCCTTCCCTACGACCGGCCGAACACATCCATGGACCGGTTTGAAATGTGCGGGGCCTGCCTGGGCGAATACGAAGACCCGCAGAACCGCCGCTTCCACGCCCAACCCAACGCCTGCCCGCAGTGCGGTCCCAAACTCTCTTACCTCGATGCCGGCGGAACCAAACAGACCGGGGGAGACGACGCCCTGATGCGCGCGGTCGAGGCCTTGCGTGACGGATGCACCGTTGCGGTCAAGGGCGTCGGTGGATTCCACCTGATGGCCGACGCCACTAACGAGGAGGCCATCGGCCAACTGCGAAAGCGCAAGCAGCGCGAAGAAAAGCCGCTGGCCGTCCTGTTCCCGGATTTCGAATCGGTCCAGCAAGTATGCGACGTGTCTTCGATGGAACGGCGGGCGTTGCTGTCACCGGAAGCCCCCATCGTTCTGCTCCACCGCAAAAACAACTCGCTTCCCGACAACATCGCACCGGGCAACCCGTACCTCGGTGCCCTGCTTCCGATGACGCCTCTGCATCATCTCTTAACGCGCGAACTTGGTCGCCCGGTCATCGCCACCAGCGGCAACCTTTCGGAAGAAACCCTGTGCACGCAAAACGACGAGGCGCTGCAACGGCTGGACACGATGGCGGACGGGTTTCTTGTGCACGACCGCGAAATCGTCAATCATCTGGATGATTCCATCGTACGCGTGGTGCTGGGCCGGGAGATGGTTCTGCGCCGGGGGCGCGGTTTTGCGCCATCCACGTTTCCCATCACGCGGCACTGGGGGTTCGGCAGTGTGGACCTGCAGGTGCTGGCCGTGGGTCCGCACATGAAAAACACCGTCGCCCTGTACAAAGATGGAGAAATCGCGCTGAGCCAGCACATCGGCGACCTTGTATCGCCACATTCGGTGACCACTTTCCAAAATACGATCAATACGCTGACACGGTTTTACGAAATACAGCCGGAACTTGTGGTGCACGACTTTCATCCCGACTACGCATCGACGCGTTATGCGGAAGACCGGGACATGCCGCGCGATGCGGTGCAACACCACTTCGCACACGTGTTGGCATGCATGGTGGACAACGAGGTGCCGCCGCCCGCGCTGGGCGTCAGTTGGGACGGATCGGGGTACGGACTCGACCGCACGGTGTGGGGCGGCGAGTTTCTGCTGGTTACGGAAGAAGGGTTTTCACGCGAAGGCCATTTTCGTTCTTTCATGCTTCCTGGTGGGGAACAGGCGGTGCGCGAGCCGCGTCGCGCGGCGCTGGGCCTGCTTTACGAAATGCTGGGTAAGCAGGTGTTTGAACATAACGACCTCATGAGTTCATTGCGATGGAGTCCTCCCGAACACGATGTACTTTGCGGCATGCTGGATAAACAGATAAACGCACCCCGCACATCGAGTGCCGGGCGGCTGTTCGATGCGGTGTCGGCGCTGCTGGGTCTCGGCAACCACAACCGTTACGAAGGGCAGGGGGCCATGCGGCTGGAGTTTGCCACGGGAATTTTCCTGTCGCCCAAGGAAACCAAAACGGGCCCGGTCAGGTCTCCCGCCCGCGAACCGTGGATCAGTGAAGAGGAAATCCTCGGCACTTCCCGCAATCTGGCGGCTCCGTTCCTCAGTGGCATTCCGTGGTCCGACGAACGCTACACGTTCAGAATCCTGGAAATGGAATCGGGGAAGTCTCCGGCGGAAGCCGTGCACCGGTACACTTACGTGGTGGACTGGCAACCGATGATAGAAGAGATTTTAAGCGACCTCGCCCGGCGCCGTGAGGTGAGTGAAATCGCCACCACGTTTCATCATACGCTGGCGGATATCGTGGTGGGCATGGCGCAACTGGTGGGGGAACCGCGCGTGGTGTTGAGCGGCGGCTGTTTTCAGAACCGGGTGCTGACGGAGATGACGGTGACGGCGCTTCGGGAAGCGGGATTCCAGCCGTCCTGGCACCAGCGCATCCCGCCCAACGATGGCGGTGTGGCGGTAGGGCAGATCCTCGCCGCCCTGCAAAAAGAAGCTCCGAAAACGATGGTGTGATGTCATGTGTCTTGCCATACCGGGAAAAATCGAAAGCATCGAACAAGGCGAGGCGTTGACGCGCAAAGGCCGCATCGACTTTGGCGGCATCGTGAAAGAAGCCTGGCTTTCCTACGTGCCGGAGGCGAAGGTGGGTGATTACGTCATCGTGCACGCCGGATTCGCCATCAGCCGAGTCGATGAACGCGAGGCGCACCGCGCACTGAAGTACCTGGATGAGATGGACCGGCTCGATTCCCCACCGCCGGAGCCGGAGGAGGAGTGACCGCATCATGAAATTTCTCGACGAATTCCGCGACCCGGAAGCGGCCCGGCGCCTCGCCGACGCTTTGCACAAAACCGTCACCCGACCGTGGCGCATCATGGAAGTCTGTGGCGGGCAGACTCACAGCATCGTCAAGCACGGCATCGACCAATTGCTGCCCGAATCCATCACGCTGGTTCACGGACCCGGCTGCCCGGTGTGCGTGACGCCTGTGGAGTTGATCGACCGCGCCATCGACATCGCTCAGCAACCGGGGGTGATTCTCTGCTCGTTCGGCGACATGATGCGGGTGCCGGGTAGCGACCGCGACCTGCTGTCGGTGAAAGCGGCTGGCGGCGATGTGCGCATGGTGTATTCGCCGATGGATGCGGTCCAGCTGGCTGAAGAGAAATCCGAACGACAGGTGGTATTTTTCGCCGTGGGATTCGAAACGACCGCTCCCGCCAACGCCATGGCGGTGCACCAAGCCAAACTTCGCGGCCTCACCAATTTTTCCATGCTTGTCTCGCAGGTGCTGGTGCCGCCGGCAGTGGAATCCATCCTGCAGTCGGAACAGCACCGGATCAACGGATTCCTGCTGGCGGGCCATGTTTGTACCGTGATGGGTTTCACCGAATACGAACCCATCGCCGAACGCTACCGGGTGCCGCTGGTGGTGACGGGGTTCGAGCCGGTGGACATCCTGCACGGCCTGTACCTGTGCGTGCGCCAACTGGAAAGCGGCCGCGCCGAAGTGGAAAACCAGTACACGCGCTCAGTGACACGCACGGGCAACCGTCCGGCGCAGGAGTTGATCCAGAAAGTGTTTCACGTGGTGCCGCGCGCCTGGCGGGGCATCGGGGAAATTCCGGCAAGCGGCCTGAGCCTGACCCCGGAGTATGAAGCGTTCGACGCGGAAAGGCGTTTTGGCGTGACACCGGCTTCTGTGGAACAGAACGGCGATTGCATCAGCGGACGCATTCTTCTGGGACTGGACAAGCCCACAGACTGCCCGGCCTTCGGCGCACGCTGCACACCGGAAAAACCACTGGGCGCCACCATGGTCAGCACCGAAGGTGCCTGCTCGGCGTATTACCGTTACCGTCATTCATAAGGAGCGCACCGTGGACAAACCTCCGCATCGCAAACTGGCCGACGGACTGCAATGCCCCGTTCCGCTGAACGACATTCCGCAGATCCTGCTTTCGCACGGGGGCGGCGGGCGCCTGATGCACCAGCTCATCGACACCCTGTTCGCCGCCGCGTTCGGCACGCAGGCGACGCAACACGACGGCGCGGTGCTTCCGGTTAACGAGGGCGAGCTCGCGTTCACCACCGATTCCTACGTCGTGCATCCGCTGTTCTTTCCCGGCGGTGATATCGGCCGGCTCGCGGTGTGGGGCACGGTGAACGACCTGGCTATGTGCGGCGCGGTGCCGCAATCCCTGAGCGCCGGCTTCATCCTGGAGGAAGGACTTTCGATGGAAACGCTGTGGCAGGTGGTGCAGTCGATGCAGCAAGCCGCGGAAATAGCAGGGGTGCGCATTGCCACCGGCGACACCAAGGTGGTCGAACGCGGCAAGGGCGACGGCATGTTCATCAATACCGCCGGCGTGGGGCGGGTGATCGCACCGCAACCCGTCTCGCCCAGACGGGTGCGACCGGGCGACGCGATTCTTCTTAATGGCGATGTCGGACGCCACGGCATGGCGCTCGTGCAGGTGCGGGAAGGCCTGCGGTTCGAGTCGGCGATCGAAAGCGATTGCGCGCCCCTGAATGGCATGGTGCGCGAACTGATCGAAGGCGGCATCGACCTGCATTGCCTGCGCGACCTGACGCGCGGCGGACTGGCCACCGCGCTGGTGGAAATCGCCAAAACCTCATCGTTGTCCTTCGCGCTGGAGGAAACGAAGATCGGTGTGACCGACGCCGTGCGCGGCGCGTGCGAGCTTCTGGGATTCGATCCGCTTTACGTCGCCAACGAGGGACGTTGCGTGGCCTTCGTACCAGAAAAGCAGGCGGAGTCCGCACTTCAGATCATGCGGCGGCACGAAACGGGGCGCAACGCGGCATGCATCGGCACCGTGGAGATGGAGGCTCGCGGACGCGTCACCCTGCACAACGCCTTCGGCACGACCCGCCTGCTCGACATGCTGAGCGGTGACCAACTGCCGCGCATCTGCTAGCGGGTAAAATCCGCGGCAAGGGGGATAAAATCTAGATTGAGCGAGTGGGCCCTTGTTCGTCAATAATCCACATCGGTGTAGAACAGGCCGGAGGCGTTGAGTCCGTTGGCTTTCACCGAAGCCGCCACGCCCTCGGCCCACGGCAGGTGATCCGCCACCCACGGCAGAACGCCGAAAGCGAACGTCAAGAGCAACGCCACTCCAATAATAAACGTGCGCACATCGCGAGGGATTGAAAGTTTCGTTTGCGTTTTCATATCTGCGCCGTGATTTCAGGAAAGACAACGAAGAACATCAGGTACGCCATCGCCAGCGTCAGGACCAGGTTCAGCGTTTGGCCGCACAGGTACAGGATGAGCGGTTGTCCTTTGTGAAAGTAATGGCCGAGTTCGCGGAAATTGGTGGCGAGCCCGATGCTGACAAACGCGAGACAGAAAAACCAGCCGCGGCCGATCTTCGTCCAGCCCTTGATGACACCGTCGGTGATCATCGCTTCACCCACGCCGGGTCCGAGTCCGCTGTAAATCGACGACACCAGGATCGAGGCGAACACGAAGCCGATGACGAACTTGGGAAAGCGGTACCAGATTTCCATGGGACCGGGACGCGGCCGCGCGGGATCGCGTTCCACTTTCGCCACCCAGTACAGCGCAACGCAGAAAGCGATGACGCCGATGAGGATGTTCTGGATCATCTTCACCGTGGCGGCGACATACAACGCGCGGTCGCTCAGGAAAGCCCCGGCGGCGGCCACCGCGCCGGTGGCGTCGATCGTGCCGCCCATCCACGCGCCGCCCAGCACGTGGTGCATGCCGAGCGCGAGGATGACGTTCGGCATCACCACCATCATGACCGAGGTGAACACCAACGACAAGCCGACGGCGAGGGTCAGCTCTTCTTTCTTCGCGCGGCAGGCGGCGGCGGTGGCGATGGCCGCCGAGACGCCGCACACAGACATGTCGGCGCTGATGGTCATGTTGAGCGTTTTCGATTCGATCTTCAACACGCGCTGGCCGAACCAGTACGTGGTGATGAGCACAACCGGTGTCACCACCCACGCCACGAACAGGCCGGGCAGGCCGATGGTGAGCACCTTGCTGAACAGGATTTCCGCGCCGAGCAGGACCAGCCCCGTCTTGATGAAATACTCTACCTGCACGGCGGGCTTCACCCACTCCGGCGTGCCCAGCGTGTTGCTGATGAGCAAGCCCAATAGAATCGCCCACGCGGCGCAGCCGATGCCCAGCGACTTGATGTCCGCCTGCGCCGCGAAGAAAAATGCCAGCACCGCCAGCGCAAAAATAAACGCGAAGCCTTTCAGAAAAGCGAGGCCGCCTCCGTTCATCACCTGCATGCCGAGCGCGAACAGGAGCGCGATGGCGAGTCCGGTGGCCAACAGGTACGGAACCTGGTTGTATGCCTTCGCTTTCGTTTGCTTTTTGGCGGCGGCAACGTTGCGCAGATGATCGCGGTATTTCTGGATGGCGGCTTTGGCTTCGGTGTTGAGCGCCGTCTCGTTGAATCCTGCGGCTTCGGCACGCTGTTCGGCCTGTTGCGCGGCGGCTTTCAGCATTTCCGATTCCGCTTTCAGAATTTCGTAATTTTTCTTCGCCCGTTCGGCTTTGGCTCCGGCGCGTTCTTCGGAAAGAAAAAACGCATCGAGCGGATTGGCCGTCCATTTGTGCGGTTTGTGCGTCCACTGTTTGATAGTTTTGGCGTACGGCTCGCCGGTCGCTTTCAATGCAGACTTCGCGTCCTCGGCTTCGTACCAGGCGAGCGTGTGGAACGGTGCACGCTTCGACTCCTTTTCCAGAACCGCGTTGGCTTCGGCGATTCTGGAGTCGAGTCCGGCGGGAGGATTCGGCAGATAAATGAGAAGGCCCGCAAACAACAGGAACAGTCCCAGCCAGATGGCCCAGTAGTCCTCGGTCTGCCACAGGTCGCTCCACCGGCTTTCAGCTTTGTCGACGACGTAATCGGTGGGGCCGTTGGAGTCAGGATCGGACATGGTGTTTTTCTTGAACCTTGCGAGAGGGTTTTTAAACAATGTCAAAATCTTAAATCACCGGCCTCCCTTATCCAACCTGAATTGCGCGTGCGCCTTTTTCGGACAACGCCCCGGCACATGGGAACCTGAAAAGTACCCATCCTCCTCCCATGCAATGGGCGGATGGGCCCGCCGACCATCGTAGAAACCATCAAGCCACACCCCTTTTCCATCACCACGTAGTGGGGTGGTACAATGCAAGCCATGAAGATTCTGATCTACGGAGCCGGGGCGGTGGGACTGGGGCTCGCGTCCTGCCTGATGAAGACGGGAAACGCAGTGGATGTGGTCGGCCGCGCGGCAACGGTGGAAGCGCTTCGCCGGTATGGACTGACGCGCACAGGACTGTTCGGCGACTTCCATGCACCGCCATCCGCCTTCGGCGCGGTGGCATCACTAACCGAACTTAAAGGCAGCACCTACGACTTCACCCTCGTCTGCACCAAGTCGTTCGACACCGCATCGGCGGCGCAGGACCTGGCATCCGCCGCGTTCATAAACAATGCCCGCACCCCGTTCGTGCTGTGCCAGAACGGCTGGGGCAATTCGGAGATCTTCGCGCAACACTTTCCTGAAGAGCGCGTGAAGAGCGCGCGCGTCATCACCGGCTTCACCCGTCCGGAGCCACATCACGTGGACATCACCGTGCACGCCGACACCATGCACATCGGTTCGCTGTTCGACGATGCGGTGGACTCATTGCAGGCGTTGAGCGATGCAATCGATGGCGGCGGTCTGCCCTGTGCGGTGACCAAAACGGTGGGGCGCGACCTTTGGGCGAAGATGCTGTACAACTGCATGCTGAACGGATTGAGCACGCTGTTCGACGTGCCGTACGGACTGCTGGGCGAGTCGCCCGACACGCGGCGGCTGATGGACGCCATCGCGCGCGAGGTGTTCGCCGTCATGCAGGCGGCGGAATACCGCACACACTGGGAGTCAGCGGACGGCTACCTCGATACCTTTTACAAAAAGCAGTTGCCCGCGACCTACCGGCACATCCCGTCCATGTTGCAGGACCTGCGCGCCGGCAAGCGCACCGAGATCGACGCCTTGAACGGCGCGGTCATGAAACTGGGCGAACAGCACCGCATCCCGGTCCCGCACAACACGCAGGTGTACCACCTCATCCGCTTCGCCGAGGCCAAACGGAATTTGAAAGCTTGATAGGGGAAACGCCCAAAATCAAAAAGCCGTCCGCCGCGATGCGTTGCGGGGACGGCTTTTCTGTATCTGGCTCCGGAGACAGGACTCGAACCTGTAACACAGCGGTTAACAGCCGCTTGCGCTACCATTGCGCCACTCCGGAATGGTAGTTTCGGGATCGGGTGCTTCTGAAAACCCCATAATTTACGCAATTATACCCGACCGGTCAAGTCAAAACCACCCCGCTTAGCGGGGAAGCAACAGAGTCTATTTTTAAGGGTTTGGGCCGATGGGCCAGACTGATCGAACGAGGGTCGGGGAAATAGGAAGAATTAGGAAGAATCATGAGTAACCCCTCCTCAATCCTCCTCTTGATAAGGGGAGGAATAAATTTTGGAATTGCGCCCGCGGACCTTCGTTCCCGGCACCCCGCATTAGCCTGCTACCCGTGGACAGTGTCCGCTTAATCCGAGAACTTCATCTCGGTGCGGCCTTCGAGGGATTTGGACAGGGTGACGGGGTCGGCGTACTCGATGTCGCCGCCCACCGGCAGCCCGCGCGCGATGCGGGTGACACGCACGTTGCATCCCTTCATCATGCGGGCGATGAACACGGCGGTGCTCTCGCCTTCCATGTCCGGGTTGGTGGCGAGGATGATTTCCTTGATCTCGCGCGTCTCGGTCTTGGCCTTCAACTCGCCGATGGTGAGGTCGGCCGGGCCGATGCCGTCGAGTGGTGAGATCACGCCCATCAGCACGTGGTACTCGCCCTTGAAGTCGCCGATGTTCTCCATCACGTACACGTCGTACGGTTCCTCGACGACGCAGATGACGCCGTGGTCGCGGCGGGTGTCGGAGCAGATGTCGCACAGTTCCTTGTCGCTGATGCCGTGGCAGTTTTTGCACAGCACGATCTTTTCCTTGATGTTGACAACCGCACGCGACAGTTTTTCCGCCTGCTCCTTCGGCCCGCGCATGAGGTAGAACGACAGGCGTTCGGCGGTCTTCTGCCCGATGCCGGGCAGGCGCTTGAGCTCTTCAATGAGTTCCGTGACGGGTGCGGGACGCTTCATGCTTGCGGGGGCGGAAACAGACCGGGGATGTTCAGGCCGCCGGTGATCTTGCCCATCTCTTCCTGCGACAGGGCCTGCACCTTGCGATGAACTTCGTTGATGGCGCCGGTGACGAGGTCTTCCAGGATGGCGCGGTCCTGCATGTTGATCAATTCCTCGTCGATGTGCACCGACAAAATTTCGTTGAGGCCGTTGGCGGTGATCTTCACCATGCCGCCGCCGGCGGAGGCTTCAACCGTTTTGCCTGCGAGCTCGGTCTGCATCTCGGCCATCTTTTCCTGGATGGCCTGCGCATTTTTCATGAGGTCGCCGAATTTGCCGAACATGATGACTTCCTTTTACGTTTAACGGATGACGATGCCGCCGAAGATGTCGAGCGCGTCTTTTAAAATTTCCTCTTCCGACGGACTGCCTTTTTATCGTAGCGCTTTGCCGTTTTTTTTGAGCCGGGCTCGCAGGCGCCGCGCTGGATGCCTGCGTTGCTCCGGGCGCGGGAGCCTCGCTTGCGGACGCTCCGTTGCCCTCGTTGCCATTGGCGATGTCGAGTTGAATGGGAATGCCCGCCCGGCCGCACACCGCCTGCGCCGCGTCGCGGATCACTTCCAGGTTTTCTTCTTTGCCAACGAGGTCGCGCGTGTACGGATCGGGAAAGCTGAGGTGCAACCCGTCTTCACCAAACGCCACCACCGTGCAGTTGTCGAGAAAGGTACCGAGCGACCGTTTCTTCTCGCTGGCCAGCGCGCGGATCTGCTCCCATTGCGATCCCGCCGGGACACCCGGTGCCACAGCCACGGGCGGAACGGAGGGTGCGGGGTCACTGGACGGCACCGGTGCGGAAGCGGCGGCCGGTTGGGTCGCAACAGGCGCGGCCTGCGGCGTCACCACCGCCGCTCCAGCAGAAGATGGCGCGGGCGCGGCGCCGCCTGCGGCATTGATCTTCTGGATCAGTTGATCGATCTCCTGGTACGGACGCACGTCGGTCAGTCGCAGAACCGCCATCTCGAAAATCAGGCGCGGCAGGGAACCGCGTTTCATGTCCATCTCCGCGCGCGACAGCACGGTGAACATCTGGTGCAGTTGGTCCGTCTCCAGGTGGCCCGCCTGTTTCTTCAACGTTTCGATGTCGCAGGTGCGGGTGCTGACCAGCGTTTCGGGTTTCGCCGACACCTTGACGAACATCAGGTTGCGCACGTACTCGATGAGGTCGCGGCAGAACAGGCTGAGGTCCTTACCGCGGTCGGCCACTTCCTGCACGAGTCCGAGCAATGCCGCGGCGTCGCCTGCGATGACGCGGTCCATGAACTGTTCGAGGATGCCCTGGCCGACGATACCCAACACCGATTCGACCGATGCGTGATCCACTTCCCGCCCGGCGAAAGCGATCACCTGATCGAGCAGGCTCTGCGCGTCGCGCATGCTCCCGGCGCCGTTGGTGGCGATCTCTTCCAGGCTTTTCTGGTCGATATTGATGTTGTCTTTTTTGCAGATGAGTTCGAGCTGGGCGCAGATCTGCGCGTGGTTGAGCGGCTTGAACTCGAAACACTGGCACCGCGACAGAATCGTTTCCGGAATCTTGATGAGCTCGGTCGTCGCAAACAGAAACACCACCTGCGGCGGCGGTTCTTCCAGCGTTTTGAGCAGGGCGTTGAAGGCACTGCGGCTCAGCATGTGCACTTCGTCGATGATGTACACCTTGAAGCGGCACGACGACGTGCTGTACTGCACGTTTTCGATGAGGTCGCGCACCTCGGCGACGCCGTTGTTCGATGCGCCGTCGATCTCCAGAACGTCGAGGCTGTTGCCTTCGCGGATTTCGATGCAGTGGGTGCAGGTGTCGCAGGGCTCGGGCGTGGGACCCTGCTCGCAGTTGAGCGCTTTCGCCAGCAGGCGCGCGGTGGTGGTTTTGCCAACGCCGCGCGTGCCGGAGAACAGGTAGGCGTGGGCGATGCGGTCCAGCTCGATGGCGTTTTTCAGGGTGCGGACAATATGTTCCTGTCCGATCAGCTCCGAAAATTTCTGCGGACGCCATTTGCGCGCCGAGACCTGGTAATCCATGCGTGACGACCTGCGGAGGGGACCAGCGGACGCTGGGGAAAATTCAAGGCAGAATTGTTGGGGAACTCACAGCACCCAAGGAAACTTGCTACCGTTGCTTCCTTCCGGACCTGGCGGGGTTTACAAGACCTCGTTGCGTGAGGCCCAACAAAACTGCCAAATTCTTTCGACCATCTTATGTCAAAACGGCACCCGATTCCAACCTTAATCCGGCGGCGGGGCGCCCGGAGGCAATCGGTTGAATTTTAAAGGGGCTGAATAATCGGCTGACCCTACTCCGCGCCCACCGGCCAGCGTTCGCGGTTCGATGGATTAGCCAGCTTCACCTCCCTGTAAGGGAGCGGAGAGGGAGGGATTCGAACCCTCGGTAGGGGTCACCTACACACGCTTTCCAAGCGTGCGCCTTCAACCGCTCGGCCACCTCTCCATTTGTTATTGCGGAATGCGGAACAAGGAAATTTGATCAACTCCGCATTGCTCTAAAAAATCCTCACTGGGGAAAAACCGTATGGGATTGACACCGGTTTTCAAATATATTCCAGCTTGTAATTCTTAACCCCGACAGAAAAGAAAAATAGTATCGCTGTCAGCACACCCGTGAAATGAGTAAGAAACACGGGTTTTATTTCCACATTGGTTGTTGCAAACAAGGTTTGTCCAAAAAATATTTCAGAGATTAATTTCCCGGCAACCAATAGGAGTAACAGGCCTGGATAGATCAGGCCCCGTTTATTATTTTGTTTTGAAGCCTCCAGTAAAATGTAATAAACAACCGCACCGCAGGCAACTCCAGAAAGGCCGGCATAATAAATAATTTCCGGTTTGAAAATCAATAAAACGCCACTTATTGAAAGCGCCATTACCAGACATAGAGGGCCTAAAAAAGAATGGCTTCTCTGTTCTATCAAAGCTCCAACAATAAGAAATACAATACTATTATAGAATAGGTGTGAAGGCGAATAGTGTACCAGATAACAGGAGACTATTCGCCATAGCTCACCCGAAAAAACAGCATTGCGGTCATAAATAAACAATTTTTCCAAAGAAGGCGTAAAGTAAACCGCCAGGCTCGCTACAGTGATTCCGCAGGTCCAGACCGGGATTTTAGTCATGGCATCGTCGTATTCCGTTTTACATACAAACGCAATGCGATCATCAAACTGAGAAGCACGAAGTAAATATCCAAACTCCCCGTGCCTGTATATCCGGACTGACGTATCACTTTAATAGATTCCGGCGATTCTTTGATCTTCTCCTTAAAAAGATTTAACTGCTCATCCAAATTGACGATCAAGTCTTTGGAAGCCTCATTAAATCCTTCCATCCTGTCCAAGCGACTTTGCTCTGAAAGATTAACCGGGGTCGCTTTACTTTTTATATGGCTTAAACCCGGCGCCCGAAAAAGCATCTTACGGCTTTTGATGTCATATACGACCGCATCCAGCATAGTGTGGGTATCATTTTTCTCGCCCTTAACCGCATACATACCAATGACCGTCCAGTAAGAAATAGAGCTGAAATCTTCATCCGTAAATTGTGTTTGATCATAGGACAACAGGACTATGACATCGATACCGTACATGGTTTTGATCTGATCGAGATTGGTGAAACTTCCATTTGGTTTTAAATAGGCAGATGGAATCAATTCAATGGATTTGACAAAATCGTATTGCTTGAAATGCGCCGCTACTTCTTTCATGAGCATCATCTTGTCTTTTTCAGTAAAGCTTTCCGGTCCGTAGTTTCCGATGTGACCTGAATGCTGGGCATGGACCGACCGGCGGACCTCAATTGAACTGCCAGGAACAAAAGCGATACCCACCCGCAAGGGCAACGACAGGGTTGGAATGGAGGGAGATTCTATTTTAGAATCTTCATTCGGATATAAATACTGAACAACACTACTTTTTTGATGACTTGAAGTGGCACATCCAATCATTGCAAGCTGAAATACAATCAGGGTAAAAACAACTATTTTATGCTTGAGCACATCCTTACCCTCCCGCCAGATTTATGGGTTTGTAATACCGGCACGAAGTTGCGCTTTAGATATACCTCCACATGTAATTTAAAACCCTATACTCGTGTTCACTGGCAACGGTCAACCCGTTCCACCCTCGCTAAAGGGTCAGTCGCTTCTCCCTCCCGGTAATCTGCAAGGCAGAGAGGAGAGGGTGGGATTCGAACCCACGGTACCCGGAGGGTACAGCTGATTTCGAGTCAACCGCCTTCGACCACTCGGCCACCTCTCCCAAGAAAAAAATAAGTACGCCCAAGAGGACTCGAACCTCCGACCTACGGTTCCGCAAACCGTCGCTCTATCCAGCTGAGCTATGGGCGCATAAATTTTTTAAATTTCGAATGTCGTGCTAATTCGTTTCCGCCACCTGAAGCAACGCGCTTAGCCCACCGATTCGGGAATGAAATCCATCAACTGCAGACTGTAACGCGGGTGCTCGAACGCGTACATCGCCGGGTACATGGCAAACGCCCAGCCGTCGAAAATCAGGTTGCCGTTGTCGGTGATGACCAGCCGCACCGCCGGGTTCTGCAGTTCGTTGCCCTTCGACGTAACCTCATCTCCGGTCAGCACGAAGTTGGGCAGAAACGCGCCCGTCGTGACCGTGATGCCGCTCGTGCCCAAGGGGAAACTGTCCCCGAGGGTCACCGTTTTCATTTCGCTTTTTTCGTCGTCGGTCTTGTCGCGGACCAGTATTTTAACCGCTTTCCATTTTCCTTCAACTGTTTTCGGCACCACCAGCTTGCGGTTCACTTTTTGCGCCTGCTCGAGGTCCGGATGCCCCTCCACCTCGGTGGCGGAACCTTCGGCCATCTGCTGGTCGGTCAGAGGCGGGGCCTCACGCGAAAACGAGCCCTCCACGTCCTGCGGTTTTTCCTTGAGTGCCGCGACGTCCACCGCGCCTGAGGTGTCCTTGCCGTCGGAATCGCCCATGGAACAGGCCGCGCCGAGAAAAGCGATTACCATAGCAAGGACCGCGGTCCGAAACAATGATTTCATTGAAGTTTTCACAAATAACCTTCCCGCCCCGGAGAGAACCCGGAGTCAACGGAATTTCATATTCAATAAATCGATTTGGTAGAGCCACTTTACCAGAAACCAGGAGCCCCCGTCCACAAATCTCAAGTGGTTGATAAAAAGGGGGCATCCTGCTGTACCGCGGTCAATGGGGGAGCCGGGAAAGACGAGATCGCCGGTTTCGCTTCTTATAAATTCTCCAGAACGATTTTTCCGGTGTGGCCGTTGCTCGCGAACAGGGCGTGGGCTTCGTTCACCTCGGAATAGCGGAACCGTTTTTCGTGAATGAGCGGTTTCAGGTTGCCCGCATCGACCAGACGGGCGGCGACGCTCAGAATGTGACCGTGGTCGGCGCGCTTCTCGCCCGTAATCATCGGCAACAGCATGAAGACCAGGTGCAGGGACAATCCCTTGATGTGCATGTTGGTCAGGTCGTGCGTGTTCTGGCCGATGATCGACACCACGCGGCCCCACGGCGCGGCGGCTTCCAAGGATTTATCGAGGGTGTCGCCCCCGACCGTATCGAAGATCACATCGAATCCCTTGCCTCCGGTCAGGCGCTTCACGTAATCCGCCACGTTTTCGTCGCGGTAGAAAATGATGTCGTCCGCGCCGAGGCTCTTCGCGATGTCGGCCTTGTCCTGGGTGGAGACGGTGGTGGCCACGCGCAGGCCGCGTGTTTTGGCCAGCTGGATGGCGGTGTGCCCGACCCCGCCCACTCCCGCGTGCACCAGCAGGGTGTCGTTTTGCGCAACCTTGGCGCGGTCGAAGAGGCCTTCCCATGCGGTGATGCTGACCAGGGGCAGGGCCGCCGCTTCCGCAAAACCCAGGGTGGTGGGCTTTTTGGCGATCAGGTTGGCATCCGCCAGCATGAAATCGGCCAGCGCCCCGTTCAGGTTTCCCGCCGATCCCTTCAGCCCCCCGGCGCACCCGTACACCTCGTCGCCGACTTTGAAGTCGTTGACCCCGGCACCCACTTCGGCGACGACGCCCGCGACGTCCATGTGCAGGACGGCGGGCAGGTCCGGATTGATGCCCAGGTCGGCGGTCAGGATTTTGTGATCGACCGGGTTGAGGCTGGTGGCTTTGGTTTCGATCAGCACATGGCCGGGCTGGACGGCGGGTTTCGGAATGTCGCCTTCGACAAATTTCGCGGACGCGCCGTACTCATGCACCAGGTAGGCTTTCATAGGTCACAACTCCTGTTTTAAAAACCAAAAGAGGGTTGAAGCCTGTTGATGGGCTCAACCCTCTTTGTGTGCGAATTACATAAGCATGGGCCAACCTGAAATTGCGCCCCCGGACCATCGTCTGCCTGGAACGCATTAGCCCGTTTCGCGTCATGTAATGACTGGCGGAGAGGGAGGGATTCGAACCCTCGGTAAGGTTTAAGCCCTACACACACTTAGCAGGCGTGCGCCTTCAGCCAGCTCGGCCACCTCTCCTTGTATTCGGTTTCTTTTATCGAGACGTCCCGGCGCCGCGTAGCCGGGGTTCCACTTCTTTCTTTTTTAAAACGGGTCGCCCGCCCGTCATATCTGGCGGAGGGAGTAGGATTCGAACCCACGGACCTTTCGGTCAACGGTTTTCAAGACCGCCGCCTTAAACCACTCGGCCATCCCTCCATTCATTCGGTATCGCCCTCGGTGACCTCAATGTACCCAAGTCCGGCCCAAACTGCAAGAAGTCATGGCTTTGAGGCCTGCCCGGCCCACGCCCGGCTCCGCAAACTGCGAAACCGTACCAGATTCAGCCGGGTTTGCCAATCAATTCCAGACCGTGCATGTAGGGACGGAGCGCCTCGGGCACGACCACGGTGCCGTCGGCCTGCTGATAGTTTTCGAGGATGGCGACGAAGAGACGTCCCGCTGCCACGCCGGAGCCGTTCAACGTGTGCACCAGCTGGTTGCCGCCGTCCTTGCTTTTGTAACGGATCTTCGCCCGCCTGGCCTGGTAGTCGGTGAAATTGCTGCACGACGAAATCTCGCGGAACGTGTCCTGCGTCGGCAACCACACTTCGATATCGTACGTCTTCGCCGCCGAGAAACCGAGATCGCCACTGCACAGGTTCATCACGCGGTAATACAGGCCGAGTTTTTGCAGGATCGATTCCGCATGTGTGAGCAGCTTTTCCAGCTCGTCCCACGAGCGGTCTGGGTGAGCGAACTGCACCAGCTCCACCTTGTCGAACTGGTGCTGGCGGATGATGCCGTGCGTGTCCTTGCCGTACGATCCCGCCTCGCGCCGGAAACACAGGGTGTAGGCGGTGTACTTGACCGGCAGATCGTCTTCCTTCAGGATCTCGTCGCGGTGATAGTTGGTGACCGGCACTTCGGCGGTCGGGATCAGGTAATAATCGTCGTCCAGGTGAAACAGGTCTTCCTTGAACTTGGGCAACTGCCCGGTGCCTTCCAGACTTTCCTCGTTGACCAATACCGGCGGGTACAGCTCGGTGTAGCCGTTCTCGCGCGTCTGCACGTCGAGCATGAAGTTGATGAGCGCGCGCAGGAGCTGCGCGCCCTGGTCGCGGAACACGGCGAAGCGCGCACCGGAAATTTTGGCGGCACGTTTGACATCGAGCAGTCCCAAAGCTTCACCCACCTCCAGGTGGGTTTTCGGTTTGAAAGAAAACTCAGGCTTCGTTCCCCACTCGCGCACAAATTCATTCTGTGTCTCGTCCTTGCCCCTGGGCGTGGAGTCGCTGGGCGCGTTGGGGATGGCCAGCAGGGTGTCCTTCACCTGACGTTCCAGGTCCTCCGCCGTATCGTCGAGTTCCTTGATGCGCGCGTTGATTTCCTTCACCTCGTCCATCAGCGCGGTGGCGTCTTCGCCTTTTTTCTTGAGCTGACCGACTTCATTCGACAGGGTTTTCTTTTTATTCTTGAGCGAATCGGCTTCCTTTTGCTTGTCGCGCCTTTGGGCGTCCAATTGAGCGAGGCGGTCGAGTCCGTCGGCAAACGCGATTCCGCGCTGGGCCAGCCGGGCGCGCAGGCCTGCGGCATCTTCCCGAATGAGTTTGATATCGAGCATGAGCGTTCCTAATCTTTTCTGCGGCTTCGGTGGATTTTCCGCTTCGAGCGGCCACCCTTTTTGATGCGCTGTTCCAGTCCTTCCAGTTTCATTTTGATGAGCGCCGGGTAACGGTAGTTGCCATCCAGTCCTTGAAATCGTTCATACGCCTGGTCCAGTTGACCCTCTTCCTCCAGGCACGAAGCCATGATGAATTCCATGTCGCCTTCGAAATCGCTGCGTGGATACTCATTTTGAAACGCGGTGTAACGCGCCCGCGCTTCTTCACATTTTTTGAGCGAGAAGAGGATTTCCATCATACGAAAATACGCGCGTTCCGCCCAGTCGGATTTCGGGTAATTCTCGAGCAGGATTTCCAGTTCCATCAACGCCTGGTCGTAGTTGTGTTTTTTGAAGAAGATCGACGCAATGCGGAACTGGTGTTCGGCGTTTTCATCCGGCCGCTCGTTGAGGTTGATCAGGTTCTGGTACTCGATGATCGCCTGGTCGAGGTCCTTGATGTTGAGCTCCACGATCTCGGCGATGTACTTGCGCGAATCGTAGGCGAAGGGTCCCTTCGGGTTGCGTTTGGCCACGTCCTGGAAAAACGTGAGGGCCTTTTCGTAGTCGTCGAGGTCGAAGTAATGGATTTCACCCAGGCGGAACAGGGCTTCCTGCGCGAGGGGGCCTTTCGGCGAGATTTCGATGACGGCGCGGAACAGTTCGACGGCGCTGTGGCTGTGGCCGTCGATCCACCGGTCGTGCGCCTTTTCCAGCAGCCGACGCGGTTCGGAGTCCGGCTGGCAGGCGCCGATGAACACGAACGCCACAATCCAAATCAGAAATTGGAACTGGGTTGTGATTCGAGAATCCAACACGATCCGCCTTAATGGGGTTTGATGACCGGGCAGGGATCAGTCTTCGAGTTTTTCAAATCCCACAATCTGCGTGCCCTCTTCCATGCGGACTAGGCGCACCCCCTGCGTGTTGCGGCCCATGACGGAAATCTCGCTGACTTCCATGCGAACGATGTTGCCGCGCGAGGTGACCACCAGCAGTTCGTCGTCGTCCTGCACCTGCTCGACGCCGACGAGGTGGCCTGTTTTTTCGTTGCAGCGGAGGGTGATGACGCCGCGGCCGCCGCGGCCCTGCACGGGGTAGTCGTCTATGGGCGTGCGTTTGCCCAGCCCGTTTTCCGCCACGGCGAGGAGATGCTTGCCCGGCTCCACGATCTCCGCACCCACCACCCGGTCGTCGTCCTTGAAGCGGATGCCCGTCACGCCGCGTCCGGTGCGGCCGATGGGACGCACGTCCTGCTCGTCAAAGCGGATGGCCATGCCGGAGCGGGTGGCCATCAGGATGTGCTGCTGGCCGTCGCTGATGAGCGCGGTGATGACGCGGTCGCCTTCGTCCAGCGTGAGGCCGATGATGCCGCCCTGCCGGGGCCGGCTGTAGGCGTCCATCGACGTTTTCTTTACGATGCCGCGCTCGGTGACGCAGGTGATGAACTTGTCGGCTTCGAATGTATCCACGGTGAGGATGCTCGCGATCTTCTCATCCGGCTGAAGCTGGATGAGATTGGCGATGGACTTGCCCTTGGCGATGCGGCTCGCTTCCGGAATGTGATACACCTTGAGCCAGTGCACACGGCCAAGGTTGGTGAACACCAGCAGGTAATCGAGGTTCGACGCCACGAACACCTGGTGCACCACGTCCTCCTCGTTGACGGCCATGCCCTTGATGCCCTTGCCGCCGCGTTTCTGCGCGCGGTAGTTGTCGATCAACTGGCGCTTGATGTAGCCGCCGCGCGAGTAGGTGACCACGACGTCCTCGTCGGCAATGAGGTCCTCGATGTCGATGTCTGCCTCGTCCGTCACCACGATTTCGGTGCGGCGCTCGTCGCCGTACTTGTCGCGGATGCGGACCAGTTCTTCCTTGATGATGTCGAGCTTCACGTCCTCGTGGGCGAGAATGTTTTCGTATTCGGCGATTTCCTTGCGCACGGCTTCCAGGTCATCCACGATCTTCTGACGTTCGAGCCCGGTGAGCCGTTGCAACCGCATTTCAAGAATGGCTTTGGCCTGAATTTCCGACAGGCCGAACTGCGCCATCAACCCCTCGCGCGCGGTGGCGGGGTCGGCGGCCTGGCGGATCAACTGCACCACTTCGTCGAGGTGGTCGAGGGCGATCTTCAGGCCTTCGAGAATGTGTTCGCGTTCGCGTGCTTTTTTGAGATCGTATTCCGTGCGGCGGGTGATGACCTCGCGGCGGAACAGCACAAACTGCTCGAGCGCGTCCTTGAGGTCCAAAAGACGCGGTTCGCGTCCCACCAGCGCCAGCAGGTTGATGCCGAAGGTTTCCTGCAACTGCGTGTTCTTGTACAGCGTGTTCAGGATGACCTGGCTGTTGGCGCCCTTTTTGAGTTCGATCACCACGCGGATGCCCTCGCGGTCGGATTCGTCCCGGAGGTCGCTGATGCCCTCGAGTTTCTTGTCGCGCACCAGTTGCGCGATCTTTTCCACGAGGCGCGCCTTGTTCACCTGGAACGGCAGTTCGCGGATGATGATCCATTCGCGGTCGCCTTTCGGGCTTTCCTCGATCTCCACCCGGCCGCGCACCTTGATCTGCCCGCGTCCTGTATGGTAGGCGGCGCGGATGCCGGCGGTGCCGTATATCAGCCCCGCCGTCGGGAAGTCCGGCCCCGGCACGATCTTGATGAGGTCGTCGATGCTGCACCCCGGGTTTTCGATGAGGTGAATGGCCGCGTTGACGATTTCCGTCAGGTTGTGCGGTGGAATGTTGGTTGCCATTCCGACGGCGATGCCCGACGAGCCGTTGACCAGAAGATGCGGAAACGCCGCGGGTAGCACCGTAGGTTCGGTGGTCGATTCGTCGTAGTTGGCAATGAACTGGACGGTGTCTTTTTCGAGATCGTTGAGCAGCTCCTGCGTTATCTCGCGCATGCGGATTTCCGTGTAGCGCATCGCCGCGGCCGAGTCTCCATCCACCGACCCGAAGTTGCCCTGTCCGTCCACCAGCGGGTAGCGCAGGGCGAACGGTTGCGCCATGCGCACGATGGTGTCGTACACCGCCATCTCTCCGTGGGGATGGTATTTACCGATGACATCGCCGACGATGCGCGCCGACTTGCGGTAGGGCCGGTTGAACACGTTGCCCTGATCGTGCATGGCGTACAGCGAGCGCCGGTGCACGGGTTTCAGTCCGTCGCGGATGTCCGGCAGGGCGCGCCCGATGATGACGCTCATCGCGTAATCGAGATACGCGCTCCGCATCTCGTCTTCGATATTGATCAGCTCTACAGTCTGGCCCATGTGTCGTGTCGTTGGTTAAGTTCGTTGTGCGTTTTGCGTGGTGGCCTGTTCAGATATCCAGGTTCTTGGCATCCATGGCGTGTTTTTGTATGAATTCGCGGCGCGGTTCCACGGCGTCGCCCATCAACGTCGAGAACAGTTCTTCCAGCTCGACGATGTCCTCGGCGCGCACCTGCAGCAGCACCCGCGACTCCGGGTTCATGGTGGTTTCCCACAACTGGTCCGGGTTCATCTCGCCCAGTCCTTTATAGCGCTGGATGTACATGCCACCCTTGCCGGCTTCCATGATGGCGTCCAGAAGCTGGTGCTTGTTGGGAAGCTGGCGCGACTCGTTCTTGTAGTTCAGGGTGAACGGAGGGCGGTCGAGTCCCCGGATCGGTTCGTAATACGAATACAGTTTCTTGATGAGCGGGGATTTTACGAACTCCGCGTTGAACTGAACACCAAATTCCCGCCCCCAGCGGCGGCCGGAAAACAGGAACTGGTAAAAATTCTTTTCCGGATCGTAATCGATGGTGATGTAAAAATCCTTGATCGACGTCGTCACCTGGATCCATTTCTGGCCGTGCTCCGTTTTCGAGCGATAGGTGTTGCCCTCCGGCTCGTCGAACTCTATGCCGAACTTGCCGAACTCCGCCGCTTCTTCCTCGCCCAGCATCTCGCCGTTTTTGAGGACAACGGGCACGTTTTTGAGACCCTTGCCGAGTTCAAACCGATCCCGGCAATCGGCATCGATCAACTGCTCCATGATGTCTTCGATGGTTTTCAGCATGGTACCCAGCGTGCGGAAAGTGTTCTCATCCATGGTCTGCCGCACCAGCGCGTCCAGAACCTCCGCCGGAATGTTGTTTTTGGAAATCATGTCGGTGCAATCGCGGTACTGGATCAGCTGGTTGACGATCTTGACCAGTTCCGGTCCGGCGTAGGCGTTGCCGTTGTCGGCGATATGGAGTTCCTGATTCTCGCTGCCCTGCTCGACCAGGTACTGCGACAGGATTTTTTCGTCCTTGATATAGGTTTCCGACTTGCCGCGCTTGATCTTGAACAGGGGCGGCTGGGCGATGTACAGGTATCCGCGTTCGATCACCTCCGGCATCTGCCGGAAGAAAAAGGTGAGCAGGAGCGTGCGGATGTGCGAACCGTCCACGTCGGCGTCGGTCATGATGATGATCTTGTGGTAACGGATCTTGTCGACGTTGAAATCTTCCTTGCCGATGCCCGTTCCGAGCGCCGTGATGAGGGCGCGGATTTCGTCGCTGCTGATCATTTTGTCGTAGCGGGCTTTTTCGACGTTCAGAATTTTTCCCTTGAGCGGCAGGATGGCCTGGAACTTGCGGTTGCGGCCCTGCTTGGCGGAACCGCCGGCGGAATCGCCCTCAACGATATACAGTTCCGACTCGGCCGGGTCTTTTTCCGCGCAATCGGCGAGTTTTCCGGGCAGGGAACTGATTTCCAGCGCACTCTTACGCCGAACCAGGTCTTTGGCTTTCTTGGCCGCCTCGCGTGCCTGAGCGGCGCTGATGGCCTTTCCGACGATGGACCGGGCCACCGCGGGTTCTTCTTCGAAGATCTGCCCCAGCTTTTCGTTGACGATCTGCTCGACCTGACCCTTGACGTCACTGTTGCCCAGGCGGCCCTTGGTCTGGCCTTCGAACTGCGGATCCGGGATCTTGACGCTGATCACCGCCACCAGTCCCTCGCGCACATCCTCGCCCGTCAGGCTGACGCCGGCGGTTTTGAGCAGGTTGTTCTGCGTGGCGTAACTGTTGATGGTGCGGGTGAGAGCGGAACGGAATCCGCTCAGGTGCGTGCCGCCGTCCTTGGTGTTGACGTTGTTGACGAAGGTGAAGATTTCTTCGGCGTAACTGTCGTTGTACTGCATCGACAATTCCAAATACATATTGTCGCGTTCGCGCTCGATGTAGATCGGCTTGGGATGCAGCGTCTTTTTGTTTTTATTCAGATGATCGATGAACGACTGGATGCCGCCTTCGAAAAAGAAATCGTGACTGCGTCCGTCGCGCTCGTCGTGAATCTTGATCCGCAGGCCCTTGTTCAAATAAGACAATTCCCGCAGGCGGTTGGACAGGATGTCGAAACTGAAATTGGTGTCGGGAAAGATTTCGGGGTCTGGCCGGAAGTCAATTTTGGTGCCGGTGGTGGTGGTTTGTCCCACTTCCTGCAGGGACGTGACCGGTTTCCCGCGCTCGTATTGCTGTTGATAAATCTTGTTGTCGCGCTTGATCTCCAGTTGCAGCGTCTCCGCCAGAGCGTTGACGACCGAGACACCGACGCCGTGCAGGCCCGCCGACACCTTGTACGTGTCCTTGTCGAACTTGCCGCCGGCATGCAGGGTGGTCATCACCACCTCGGCGGCGGACATGTTCTTGCCCTTGTGGTGGTCCACGGGAATGCCGCGGCCGTTGTCCGACACGGTCACACTGCTGTCGACGTGCAACTGGACTTCAACCTCGGTGCAGTATCCGGCGATGGCCTCATCCACGCTGTTGTCCACCAGTTCGTAAATCAGGTGGTGGAGCCCGTCCTGGCCTGTGCCCCCAATGTACATGGCGGGGCGCTTGCGGACGGCTTCCAGACCTTCCAGGACCTTGATATTGGACGAGTCGTAAACAGCCTTTTGAGGTGTTTCCATCAGTTCCAGATCAGAGAGAAATTATAAATAACAAGATAGTTGTTGTAGAAGGCGCTGTGGGAATGTGGAAAATCAGTCTAAATTAATGAATTTAAAGGAATAATTGCATGAATAACTCATGTGGCCGAACGCCTCGAACGCATTGCGGGTGGGGACAAATTCGTACCTTATATAATTATACCCTAATAGGGGCCCTTTAGGACACAAATTTTGCCCAGGTTTTCCACAAATTTTTAAGGGATGGCTCAGCTTTCGAGGATGTTCAGGATCTGCTGAATGGATCCGGTCATCTCGTTGTTTTCCTTGACTAGCGAGGAAATCTTGCGGTGTGAGAAAATGACCGTGGTGTGGTCTTTTCCACCGAATTGCCTGCCGATCTCCGGAAGCGACGCCTGGGTGTATTCCCGGCAGATGTACATGGCGATCTGGCGGGGGATGGAGATGTCCCTGGATCGTTTCTTGGATTTGAGGTCGGATACCCGGATGCTGAAGTACTGCGCCACGGTTTTCTGGATGTTGGCGATGGAGAAGTTCTTGTTCTTGTCCACCGTGAAGTCCTTCAGCACTTCCTTGGCGAGTTCCAGGTCGATGTCGCGCCGCGTGAACGAGGAGTAGGCGATCACGCGCAGGAGAATGCCCTCCAGTTCACGAATATTCGACTTGATGTTGTTGGCGAGGAACATGGCGACGTCCTGAGAAATTTCTTTTTCATGGAAGTCCGCCTTTTTGTAAAGAATCGCCATTTTGGTCTCGAGGTCCGGGGGCATGATGTCGGCGATGAGCCCGCTTTCGAACCGCGACCGAAGACGCTCCTCGATGTTCTTCATGTCCTTGGGGTAGCGGTCGCTCGAAACGACGATCTGCTTGTGGTACTCGTACAGCGAATTGAACGTGTAGAAAAACTCTTCCTGCGTGCGTTCCTTTCCCGCAATGAACTGAATGTCGTCAACGAGAAGCACGTCCAGCGGACGGTACCTTTCCCGAAACGCGGCCATCTTGTCGCGTTTGATGGATTCAATCAGGTCGACGGTGAAGCGTTCCGCGGAAATGTAACGGACGCGCAGGTTGGGATTCTGGTTTGAGATCTGGTTGCCGATGGCGTGAAGCAGATGCGTTTTTCCCAGACCCACCGCACCGTACAGGAACAACGGATTGTAGGTGTACGCCGGTTTCTGCGCCACGGCCTGGCACGCGGCGTGGGCGAACTGGTTGTTGGGCCCGATGACAAAACGATCGAACGTGTATTTCGGGTTCAGGAAACTTTCCGTGCGTGAAGATTCACCGACTTCCACGTGTGGCGAAGACGCAGGGGTCTCCATTCTCGCTTCAGACGGGGCTGAAACGGGGGGGTGCCCGTTGCCGTTTCCATTTCCATTGCCGTTAAAGGGGGTTTCAATACCCGATGAAATGCCGTTTACCTGAAAACACACTTCCAGTTTCTTGTTCGCGAAATATTCCAGCGTCTCTTGAATCAACTCCAAATAGTTTTCCCGAAGACACCGTTCAAAGAAACGGTTGGGAACCACCAGGGTGAGTGTGTTTTCATTCTTGGCGCAGGGATAAAGCGGGGTGAACCATGTGTTGAAGTTTTCAGGAAGAATTTTCTGTTCGATGTGATCGAGACAATTCTTCCATAGAGCGTCCATAAACCCAGCCCCTTCTACTTGAGAAAATCTTGTGGACGAAATAAATGTGAGGAGAGAACGCGTTGAATATATAAAACGGTCTGAACCAATTCAACCACAAAAAATGGGCAGAAGTTTCTTTCAAAAATAAGTCGTGCAATAACAGGTTAATTGCCTGATTAAAAATTTGTTACTCACATATTTTCCACAGGTGTTCATTTTGTGGAAAACCCGTCCCTCCGTTTTTTGAACCAGAACACATTCAAAAATATAAGGTTACAGGCTTTATACCCTGGGCCGTCTGCTGTTTGTAGAAACCGGTCGCCAACAGCTGAACGCAGGCGGACGCGCGATCACGGGGATCCCGTCGACAGCCCGGGCCGTTTGCCGGTTCTTCAACTCACCCGTTTTGCCGCGCACAAGACGACCCCTGCCTGTATATGGAACGGACCGGAATGCCCGGTCCGTTCCTCCCGCCTTCTTGAATTTGTTTTTCATTTTTCAATTTAAGGGAGACATCATGAACTGGTTGCGAGGAAAAAAACCTACCTGGTCGCGGCGATGATGGTCGCCATTTCGATACTCAATCTCATAACGGGTGACGCGTCGCTGAGCGAACTGGTCTCGAGTCCGCACTTCAACACCCTGCTGGAAGGGATCGGCCTCGGCACTCTGCGTGCCGGCGTTTCTAAAAATCTTTTCCGTTAACCCTCAAAACCCCGGAATGAAAAATTTTCTCGGTTCAACCGAATTTGATTTTTATTTCCGGGTGGCCCGCACCCAAAAACAATGAGGCCTCTTCCTTTCCACCCACAACCAAAGACCCATGACCCTGCCGTTTCTGCAAATCCTCACGCCCTACATCACATTGCTGTTGACGGTTGGCATCTGGGTGGTGGGCTGGCTGATGAAAAAACTCATTGCGGACAACGACCGCCACTTCCTCGATGTCAAAACCGAACTGAAAGCGAAGATCGACGAATGCGGCGGCGAGCTGGAAAAACGCATCGATAAACTGGAGCGCGACCTGGAACTGCTGGAACGCTCGCGCCTGGCCGATCACAAATACCTGTACGAGCAGTTCGTGCACAAGGACGGCTTTCACCGCACCGTTGGCCGGACGGAAAGCGCCATCGGCAGGATCTTCAAACAGCTCAACGAACTCAACCGCGTGGTGAACCGCAACATCGGCGCCGCCGAGAGCCATCATGACTGACGCCTGGCCCGATCCCGCCCTGCTGATTCTGCTGGAAGAGGTGGGCGCGCTCCGGCAATCGATTCAGGACATCCTGCGGCACGCGCCGGATGAGGTGCAACTGCACCGCATCCACGGCATGTACGTCGGCCACATCCTCGACATCCGCAAGACGCTTCTGCAGGAACAGTCGGCGGACAAAGAGGCGTTGCTGATCGACGCGCTCCGCGCCGTGGTGCGGTTTCTCTTGGAACGCGGGGAAGAGGAGATGGCGCAGTTCGTCGGCGACCATCTGGAAGCCATCGGTGAAAAGGTGAAAGAGACTTGGCAGGATTCAAAAGCATTTCCAGACTGGCCCGGGGCTACGCGGATATCTGCCGCACCCTCGCCCGCGCCATCACCCCGTTCGGACGCACCACCGCCGAGCAACGGGACGAGCGCCGCGGGCGGGCCTGCCGCGAACTGAAGTTCTTCGCGGAAACCTACTTCCCGCATTACCTGACGGAAAAACCGTCGAAGATGCACCGCCACTTCTACCGGCGGTTCCAGCAGGCGATCGACCGCGCCCAGTCGCCGAAGCAACGCGGCAAGGGATCGTTCCCCTCCCGCCTCGTGCACGAGGTTCAGGACCTGAACGAAATCAAAAGCCGCATGGAGCGCATCGAGACGCAGCTCAACCGCCCCATCTTCGACGACGGCTCTCCCGCGCAACACGGCGCCGATCCCGAACGCAAGCAGGCCATCAACACGTACCTGCGCAAGGGCGAGGGCGCGCTCAACCCGCACGAGGTCAAACTGCTTTCGGTGGATAGCGATCCGCAGGGCGGGTACTGGGTGACCTCCGAGATTTCGCAACGCGTCATCACGCAGATCACCGAAAGCTCGCCGTTGCGTCACCTCGCCGCGGTCGAGACGACCTCAACGACGCGGCGCTGACCGACAAGCAGTTGACCGCAGTGTGCCTGGTGTTTTACGGCGGGCTCAAGAAGAAGAAAGCGGCGCAAGTGATGCGCATTTCCAGTCAGGCGCTCGCCGACCACATCAAAGCCGCACTTAAGAAAATCGAGGAACGGATTCGGTGAAACTCAGGGGGCGACTTCGGGGGAAGGCGGGGCCATGAGGCCGATGTAGAGGATGACGGCTCCCAGCACTGTGAACAGCGTGAAGTAGGTCCAGAAGAATACCGGGCTGCGGTTGCGCTGCAGGGTGGTGCCCGCACCGATCATGTATCCGGTCAGGATTCCCAGCACGGGCGGCACCAGAAAACCCAGTCCGAGCGCGACGATCGGGCCGATGGTGTTCTGCACCACCAGCACCACAAGCAGAACGATGAGCCCCCCGAATACGCCCAGAATGATGTTGTTCATAACAGACTCCTTCCATTCATTCTGCGCCCGCCCCGCCCCTTTTTCAACAGGTCACACCTTTTTTATCCGCATCACCCCGGAAACTCGTAGGGGACAGGAGTCGTGGGATCGATCAGTTCTCCTTTCCGGTGTTTGTCCAGTGCGGGGGAAGGCGGCTCGGTTTTGCGCGCGAAGATTTTAGATATGGGGTCCTGGTAGATCTTCACCCATCCGGATTGGTCTTCCATCGACCGGTGTGCCGCCTCATGATGTCCCGTCAACACGAACTGCGTGGGAAAGTCGGTGAGCAGGCGGTCCCCCTCCGGTCTGCCTGTGGCAAATGCGGCGTTCAAATCGATGATGCTTTGCGGGTAGGCGGTGCGGAAGCGTCCGTCAATCGAAACCTTTGCCTGCGGAAATTTCCAGATCCAGTACTCTCCCCAGTCGAAGGGCACCACCGTGTTGCCGGACAACCCATTGGCCTGCATGAAACGGGCGGCGTACGTCGGATACACGCTGGCCTCGACCCATATTTTGTAATTGTTGCCCGAAAACAACTGCCAGCGGTTGATCAGGAAAAAAATCATGAATACCAGCAGCACGGCCTGAGCCGCCCAGCGGAAATGGTTGGACAACTTGACGTAGTGCGGCCTGAAATCCAGCCTGGCCAGGAACTGGCTGTACTGCATGGAAAGATACGGAAGCAACAGGATGACCGCCAGCACCGTGTGGCGCTGGTGCTTGAACCCGTAAACCAGGGCGACGGTCAGCACCGTCAATTCCCAGACGCGTTTTTTCGTCGGTAAAAACCAGCTCACGACAAAAAGGCCTGCCAAAATTTTGTAATGAATGTAATCGGCGGTCCCCAACGGAACCGGCATCCATTCTGTGATGACCCGCTCGCGGCCCAGCGATTCGTAAAAGAACACCCACAGCTTGTAATGGTTGGGATGCATCAAAACCGCGGCACAGCACAGGATGAAAATGTTCGCCAGCAGACGCCGCGCCCGCTCTTTGGATTTCCATCCGCGCGCCACCTCGATGAATGTGATGAGGCCGAAGATACCGAGTCCCGCCACCACGCCGCCGTGGCTGTTCACCCAGCCAAGAAAAATCATCGGCATCCAGAGGATCACGCGCTGGTTGCCCTCGAAAAATTTTTGAAGCACCACGACCATCCATGTGAGAAACAGGAACGTCGCCAGGTGCGGGCGCGTCATGAAACCGGCGGACATCGCCGGCACCGCCAGGAGGAACAGGCCGAGGTACACGGTGACATTCCGCGAGCGGGCGAAATGCAGGCCGGAAAGCAGGTGGATGATGTAGATACCGAGGAACAGCTTAGCCAGGATGAGGCCGGTGGAATCCGCTACCGAGTAAATGCCGTAAAAGATCACCTCCATCAACCATTCGTGGTTGATCCAGCGGTAACCCTCCGCCGTGTAAGAGTGCGGATTGGTGTCGTGCACCGCACCCTGTTCGACGATTTCTTTACCGAAGTGGATGTGGCCCCACAGGTCCGGGTCGGCGCTCACCAGAGAAAACCAGGCGATGGCCCACACGTAAATGAATGCGCGGGCCCAGAGAATGAGGTGTTCTTCGGCTGCCGGACGGGCGGGGGCCGGCGTTTCACCGGGGTCCCGTGGCAGGTTGTGGTGTTGGGTTGAAGTTGGATTCGGCAAAGGCGGTTGTTCAGGGGTTGACGGGTTGACTTTGGCTGTTAACATTTTCAGGCAAGCGTGGGATAATTTCCAACAAAACTGACCGGAAACTTTCAATTCAGACGGAGACGACAGTGAACATCCTCGTATGCGTCAAGCAGGTGATCGACACCGGAGCGGCGATCGAAATCAAGGACGGCAAGGTGCAGAGTGAAGGCCTGCCGCGCGTGCTCAATCCTTACGATGAATTTGCGGTGGAGGAAGCCGTGCGCATCAAGGAAACCGACGGCGAAAGCACGGTGACGCTCATCAGCATGGGGCCGGACAATTTTAAGGACACCCTCCGCAGGGGACTGGCCATGGGTGCGGACAAGGCGGTGCACCTGCTCGATCCGGCCTTCGAGGGACTGGATTCGCTCGGCGTGGCCCAGGTGCTGGCGGCGGGCATCCGCACGCTTGACCACGACCTCATCCTGTGCGGCCGCCAGGCGGTGGACGACGACATGGCGCAGGTGGGTCCGTCGCTCGCGGTATTGCTCGGTATGCCGTTCGTTTCCGTCATCACCAAACTGAACCTCGCAGACGACAAGAAAAGCGCCGAGGTGACCCGGCAGATTGAAGGCGGGTCGGAAATCATCGAAACGCCCCTGCCCGCTGTTCTGACCTGCCAGAAGGGACTGAACGAACCGCGGCTGCCGTCGCTCAAAGGCATCATGGCAGCAAAGAAAAAAGAGATCGCCGTGCTCGACGCGGCGGCGATCGGGTTCGATCCGGCAACACAGGGAGCGACGGCCAATCACATCACGCAGGTGGACCTGGCCAAACCCCCCGCGCGCAAGAAAGGCGTGATGCTGGATGGCAGTCCCCAGGAAATCAGTGCCAAACTGCTGGGTATCCTGCGGGACGAAATCAAAGTGGTGTGACCGACGGCCACGTCCTCCGTTTTTTTAAATCGGGCAAAAGTCCATGGACCCTTTCGGCAAAGATCATCCTGCTTCCTCCCTCAATTCACTTTCTTCCGCGTCAGGCCCTGTCCGACAGCATAAGCCTGCCAGGTGGGGATGGGGATTGCTGATCTTTTATTTGTTCCTGTTGACCCTGGGTGCCGCGGGCGAGCTTTTTGAAATCGAGGCGATCCTGAACCTTCCCTTGTTTTTGCCACCGGGAAAATTTTAATTGGGAAAAAATTGGGTGAGGAAATGTAATCCGGGGGAGGCCCCAGCCTCCCCCTTTTTACATGGAGGTTTGAAGTCTATACAAAGGAGAGTCCGTGCAAGTGAGCGCT
Source organism: Nitrospina gracilis 3/211 (assembly GCF_000341545.2). Lineage (NCBI taxonomy): Bacteria > Pseudomonadati > Nitrospinota > Nitrospinia > Nitrospinales > Nitrospinaceae > Nitrospina > Nitrospina gracilis. The sequence continues at coordinate 731,244 of NZ_HG422173.1, read as the reverse complement.
AACGGGACCGAGGAACAGAGATTCCCGACTTCAGGGAATACGAATTCCCGGGGGTCAGTTCCGGGAAGCAACCGAACCGTTGATGGTGTTGGCATAGGCGGAAAACGGAACCGGGTTCGAGGTTCCCAGGAAAAGAACGGTCAACAGGGCAAGAAGAGCGACGGCTTTGAGAAGTTTGGGTTGATTCCGTTTGAATGAGGATGCGTTGTATAGCTGTCCGTGTACCATGGTTCCAAGTTTCCTTTGAATACAGTTCAATTGCATGAAAATAAGCAGAAATCATGCCAAAATTACTAAAAAACATTCGTTGCCCCATTTAAACCCTCCGCATTTCAGACTAAGAGGGGTTTTCCGGATTTCCGATAAGGAAACGCGGCTCCTTAAAGCAAAAAAATCTGTGGAATCTGGATGAAATTCCAGACATCGATTTATGAATAATCATACAATATAGGTATGGTTAGCCATGAATATCATTGGGTTCGGGAATAGGATATGAATCGCAAAATCGAGTCGGTACTTGTGGTCGGTCTGGGGAAAGTGGGCCGACTGGTGGGCATCCTGCTTCATGAATCCGGGTTCGTTGTGACGGGGTTGGACAGCGAAACTCATGGGGACTTGCCGTTTGCGGTGAAGCAGGGAAACGCGACCCGGGTTGCGACATTGCGAAAACAGATTCACGGTCATGATGCGGTGGTGTCGTGCCTGCCTTATGATCTGAATACGGCGGTGGCCGAGTGCGCGCACTCCCTGGGAATACATTATTTTGATTTGACGGAAGACGTGGCCACGACCGCGGCGATCCGCACAATGGCCCGGAAAGGCAAAGGTATTCTGGCGCCGCAATGCGGGCTGGCCCCGGGGTACATCAGCATTGTTGGTGCGGAGCTGGCCAAGACCTTCAAAAAGTTGAGGAGCATCGAACTGCGGGTCGGCGCCCTGCCGCAGAATCCCAGCGGGCTGTTGGGTTACGCCTTCAACTGGTCGCCCGAGGGGGTGGTCAACGAATACCTGAACGATTGCGATGTCATCCAGGACGGGCAACGCGCGCAGGTCCCGGCAATGGAAAACCTGGAGACCGTGGTGATCGACGGCATGCAACTGGAGGCGTTTTCCACCTCCGGCGGACTCGGTACCATGTGCGAAACTTACGACGGCAAGGTGGAACGCTTGAATTATAAAACCATCCGCTACCCCGGGCACAACAAACTGATGCGGTTTTTCTTCAACGAACTTCACCTGCGCAACGACCGCAAAATGGCCGGTGAAATCCTGGTCAACGCCAAGCCGCCGGTGAACGACGATGTGGTGTTCGTTTATGCGGCGGTGGAAGGCTGGCGCAACAAAAAACTGGGCCGGGCAGAGTTTGTGCGCAGTTATTACCCGCGAAAAATAGCCGGCAACCACTGGCGCGCCATTTCCTGGACCACTGCCGCTTCCGTTTGTGCGGTGGTCGAACTCGTTTCCAAAGGGGACCTGCCGCAAAACGGATTCCTGCAGCAGGAAACCATCCCGCTGGATCTGTTTTTCAAAACCCGTAACGGTGCCATGTACGACGACAAGGAATCCCGGTCTGGAACGGAATTCCCCGAGTTCGATGGATGAACGGACACAACGGCCGGACGGGCGAGGGTGGGGTTGACATTATGATTTGTAAAAAACTTTGCGGACCCAGGGAAGCGGTGATGGCGGTTTTCGATTTTCAACCGCCAACGCCGTTGGGAAAGCCGGTTTGGCATCCAACCGACACTACGGCCAAATTGTCCGGGGACCCCCAGCATGCTTCCGCCATTCCGGGTTTTCACGGACAGCAGAATCTGCAGAATGGGCTGGGAAGCAGGGCCCCGGTACCGACGCAGTCGGTTCGTGTGCTGTTCGCTGAGGATTCGCCCGAACAGCAAATGCTGATTAAGTATTATATGAACGCTTTTCCATGCATGGTGGAGTTTGCGAACGATGGCCTGGAAGTGTTGGACAAATGCCAGAGGTACGCCTTCCCCTTCATTTTCATGGATATGCGCATGCCCAAAATGGATGGGCTGACCGCCACTCAAGCCATTCGCAGGATGGAATCGGACCAGAACCGTCTGCCCGCCAGGATCATCGCCCTGACCGGGATGTGCCGGGACTCGGACCTGAAGGCCATCCGCCAGGCCGGGTGCGACGGCATTTTGTCCAAACCCTATACCAAATTGCAGTTTATGAGGAAAATAAAGGAAATCTTGCATATTCCCTGATCCCTGAAATTGGCCGCACTCCGAAAGAGGCTAAAAAAATGCGCCTAAAATAAATCTTTTTACCCTTTCCTTCCTCTAAAAATATAACCTTGGACAGGTCAACCCATCTGATACGAATCTTTAAATACTCCCAATAAAAATTTATTTCTTTTCTGGAGAGGAGAACCATGCCTGAAAGAAAATCATCTGCACGCTGGAACGGAAGTTTGAAAGAGGGTAAAGGAACCATGAAACTCGGAAGCGGTGCCTACGAGGGTCCCTTTTCGTTTCCTTCCCGGTTTGAGTCGGGAGACGGCACCAACCCCGAAGAGCTGATCGCCGCCGCCCATGCGGGTTGCTACTCCATGGCGTTTTCCGCCACTCTGGGGAAAAGCGGTTTCACGCCCGAGTCGGTGGCGACCACGGCGACGGTTCACCTGAACCAGGTCGAAGGAGGCTTTGGCATCACCAAGATCGATCTCGTTATGGAAGCCACCATCCCGGATATCGATGACGCCAAGTTCCAGGAAATCGCGGAAGCCGCCAAAGTCGGTTGCCCGGTGTCCAAGGCACTGGCGGGCCCGGAGATCACACTGCAGGCCACTCTCAAGAAGTAAAAAGTTTTTCAGTTCCCAAAAACCCCGGAAACGAAAGTTCCCGGGGTTTTTATTTTTCTTGCACCTGGTTGAAGGGGTAAAAATTTAAATAGCCTAAAATGGCATTATAAAAAAATCGCCCCGAACGGGCCCGGTTCCGGTTTAAAATAGGCTCGCTGGCAGGGCGTCCGAAAGGGGTTGTGAATTTCAATTTAGAGGAGAGCCATGAGCGAGGGCAAACAGATCTGGGTTCTGGCGGAGGTGCTGGGCGGTCAGGTGAAACCGGTCAGCCTGGAAGCGCTCCATGCGGGCCAAACTCTGGGTGGTGAACTGGGTGCGACGGTGACGGCCGTGGTGGCCACCGCACCCGGTGCTGAAATCCCGGAGGATGTCGCCAACTGTGGTGTCGCGCGGGTACTCCATATTCAGCATGCGGGGCTGGAAACGTTCAACAGCCTTGCTCTGGTGGAAGTGCTTGCACCGCAGGTTCAATCGCAGAACCCCGAGGTGGTCATGATGGGCGCTACCAACCACGGCAAGGAGTTGGCCCCGGCTCTTGCCGCCAGACTGGGTGTGGGCCTGGCCACCGACTGCATTGAAATTCATGCTGAAGGTGGGATGCTGAAAGCCCGCCGCCCGGTGTACGCCGGGAAGGCGCACATCACCTTCCAGTTCGGCGACACCCGGCCCTGTATTCTCACCCTTCGACCCAACGTGTTCCGTCCGGGTGAAACCCCCGCCGGCGATGCCGCTCCGGTGGAAACGGTCACGGCGGACATTCCTGAAAACGGGCTCCGCCTGAAAGTGAAAGAAGTGGTTCAGGCCGCCGGACGTAAGCTGGATATCACTGAAGCGCGCATCATCGTCTCCGGGGGCATGGGCATGCAGAAACCGGAAAACTTCCAGCTGCTGGAAGAGCTGGCCGAAGTTTTGGGCGCGGCCGTCGGCGCAAGCCGCCCGGTGGTGGACAACGGCTGGCGGGAGTACTCCAACCAGGTCGGGCAGACGGGGCGGACGGTATCCCCCGACCTTTACATAGCCTGCGGCATCTCCGGCGCGGTGCAGCACCTGGCCGGGATGTCCTCCTCGCGCTGCATCGTTGCCATCAACAAGGACCCCAACGCGCCGATCTTCGACGTCGCCGATTACGGCATCGTGGGCGACGTTCTGGAAATTCTCCCTGTGATGACTGCCGAATTCAAAAAAGTCCTGCAAAAGTGATCCCGCCGTGGAAGGACTGATCGTTGACCTCCTTCGTCACCCCAACCTGAACCTGCCGGAGCTGCCGGACCCCACAGCTGTCGCCCAATCTCTTTCCCGGTTCCTGCGCCTGTGGGGGAAGTGGAACCCGAAAATCCAGCTTACCTCGGAAAAAGACGCGACGGAGGTGCTGCGCCGGCATGTATTCGATTCCCTGCAATACGCCCGGGCGATGGTTCCGGATGGGCGGACTCTCGACATTGGTTCCGGCGGTGGGTTTCCGGCGATTCCGCTCAAAATCCTGTTTCCCGACCTTCCTCTCACTCTGCTCGAAAGCCTGCGCAAAAAAACCGGGTTCCTGCATGCCGTCGGGTCCGAATTGGAATTCCACGATTTTCAGGTGGTGAACGCCCGTGCCGAAGTTGCGGCAGGCGACCCGGCCCTGGCGGAATCCTTCGATTGTGTCACCTACCGAGCCGTCGGTTCCACCGCACAATGCCTGGAATGGGCCCGGCCGTTTTTGAAACCCGGAACGCGGGTGGTTGTGAAAAAGGGGCTGGAAGAAGGGGAGGCCGAGATCCCGGCCAACAGCCCCTTCGATCTGAACCAGTCCATCCCCATATTCGGCCACGACGGCAAAGAATCCCGGCTTCTCGTTTTCCACCTCCAGGGCTGAAAATTCTCCGCCCTAAGCCGAAAACCCTATATAAATCATTTTATTGCCCCTCAACTCTCCCCAATGTTCCACGTGAAACACCGGGCCCCGCCCGGAGGGAATATGAATGAATTTGAAAAGGATTTGATCAGCCTGTTATTGAAAGGGGCTCAGCCCCTGTTTCACGTGGAACATTGCGGGGGAATGGAACCGGTTGAAATAGCGTCATAAGCCGATTGGCTGGGGTTTTTCGGTTGGCGGGGTATAAAAAACCGTGCTACATTGATTACGTTTTCTCCCACCCTGGAGGCTATCCTTATGGCTTCGATCATCAGCATCGCCAATCAGAAAGGCGGCGTCGGCAAGACCACGACCGCGGTGAATCTCGCCGCATGCATTGCCCTTGCGGGTAAGAAGGTCCTTCTTGTGGACATCGATCCGCAAAGCAATGCCACCAGCGGCCTCGGCGTCACCCCCAACGGCAACGGCGGTATTTATGATCTGCTGATGGGCTCGGCCACGCTGGACGACGTGGTCCACGCCACCGAAATCGACACTCTAAAAATCGTTCCCGCCACGGTGGACCTTGCCGGAGCGGAAGTGGAGCTGGTCGGCATCGAGCACCGCGAATCGCGCCTCAAGCAGGCGCTCCAGCCGGCGCTGGGCCGGTTCGATTACCTGGTCATCGACTGCCCGCCGTCGCTCGGCCTGCTCACTTTGAATGCGCTTACCGGATGTCACTCCGTGCTGGTGCCGATGCAGTGCGAATACTATGCCCTTCAGGGTTTGAGTCATTTGATGAAGACGCTGAAACGCGTCAAGCAGGGGCTCAATCCGGAGCTTCGCATCGAAGGCATCCTGCTGACCATGTACGACGCCCGCACCAGTCTCACGCGGCAGGTGCAGGACCAGGTGAAAAAATACTTCAAGGATTTTCTGCTGAACACAGTAATCCCGCGCAATGTGCGGTTGAGCGAGGCACCGAGCCACGGCCAGCCGGTGGTTCTGTACGACAGCCGCTCGAAAGGAGCGGATGCCTACGTCGAGCTGGCGAAAGAAATCATCGCCCGCACACGTTTGAGGCAGGGGAATCCGTCCGGAAACCTGAGTGAGGTGACGCCATGAGCCGCAAAGCCTTGGGCAAGGGCATCGACGCCCTGTTTGGCGACGCACCGGAGGGATCCGAAGCGGCGGCCTCGACCACGGGCGTCACCGTGGTGCCGCTGGAGCAGATCGTGCCCAACACCAACCAGCCGCGCAAGGAATTCGACGACGAAAAACTGAACGAGCTGGTGGAGTCGATCAAGCAGAACGGCGTCATCCAGCCCATCGTCGTGCAAAAGCAGGGCGACGGATACCAGTTGATCTGCGGTGAGCGCCGCTGGCGCGCCAGCCAGGCGGCGGGGAAGAAAGAGATCCCGGTGGTCGTCCGCGATGTGAACGACACCGAGTCGCTCCAGATCGCGCTCATCGAAAACATCCACCGCCAGGATTTGAATCCCATTGAGGAGGCCGAGGCCTACCAGCGCTTGATCCAGGACTACGGCCTGACCCAGGACGAGGTGGCGCAGAGGGTCGGCAAGAACCGGGTTACCGTAGCCAACACGATTCGTCTGCTGAAACTGTCGAAGGCGATCAAGGACGACCTCGCCGCCGAGCGGTTGAGCATGGGCCACGCCCGGGCGCTCCTTTCCATCGGCAACGAACGCGACCGCGAAGACGCGCGCCAGCAGGTGGTGAGGAAAGGCATGACCGTGCGCCAGCTGGAACGGCTGGCCCAGCGGCTCAGTCAGCCGTCTTCCACCGCCACTAAAAAAAGCGCCCAAAATGACATATTCATAAAAGACCTCGAAAAGCTGTTCGAACGCAAGCTGGGCACCCGGGTGCACGTGAAGGCGGGCAGGAAGGGCGGCCAGGTGGTCATTCAGTATTACAACAATGACGATTTACAACGCATCCATGATATGATAATCAAGTAATTGAAAGAAATGCGATTATGGGAATGTTCGATTCAAAACCAGCAACTAGCGGAGGAGGCATGGCGAAGCCAGTGGAAACCAACAAAGACATCAAGGCGTACATGGGCGAGGAGACCCATTTCAAAGGAACCCTCAGCTTCACCGGCACCGTGCGCATGGACGGTCAATTGGAAGGCGAAGTGCAGACGCAGGACACGTTGATCGTCGGCGAAAAGGGTGTGGTGAAAGCGGACATCACCGCAGGCACCGTCATCTGCAAGGGCAAGATCTACGGCACCATCAAGGCCAGCCAGCGCGTCGAGATCCACGCCAAAAGCGAAATGGTCGGCAACATCGACACGCCCTCGATCTTCATCGAAGTCGGCGCGGTCTTCGACGGCAACTGCAAGATGGGAGTCAGCGAAAAAAAGGTGGTTCCCCTGGTGAAGGATGAGTCGGCTGAAAAAACCGGCACCGACCACAAAAACTGACGGGGCTTTTTGCTTCCGCAGACCGGCCGTTCCCAGTCCGTTCGCAATCCGGCTGTTTTTCTCAAACCCTCTCTTTAACCCATTGTTTTCCAGTTAGTTATTGAGTTTGTGCGGGCCTGACCGTACAATGCGGGGTATGGCCAGCCACGAGGACGGTACCTTATATATAGTCAGCACGCCGATCGGCAACCTGGGTGACTTCACCTACCGCGCGGTCGAAACCCTGCGCGCGGTGAAACTCATCGCCGCCGAAGACACCCGCCGCTCGCGCATCCTGCTCGACCATTACCAGATCGCCACGCCCCTCTCCAGCTTCAACAGTTACAACCAGATCAAAAAAGCGCCGCAGTTTTTGAAAGCGTTGCAGGCGGGAGAGGACGTCGCGCTCATCTCCGATGCGGGCACGCCCGGCATCTCGGATCCTCTGTTCTATCTTGTTGGACAGGCACTGGAAGCGGGCATCCATGTGGTGTCGATTCCCGGACCGTCGTCGGTGATGGCGGCCCTCACGGTGTCGGGTCTGCCCATCGACCGATTTTCCTTCGCCGGGTTCCTGCCGCGCAAGAAACGCAGGAAGGCGACGATCGAATCGCTCTCGCAACTGCCGGGGGCGGTGGTGCTGTTCGAGTCGCCCAACCGCCTGGAAAAGACACTGGCGGAACTGCTCGACGCGTTCGGCGACCGACCGGCGGTGATCGCCCGCGAGTTGACCAAACTGCACGAGGAAATTCTGCGCGGGTCTTTACAGGAACTGGTGGAGGCGCATCGTGGTAAAAAATGGAAGGGTGAAATCACACTGGTGCTCGCCGGCACCGGCCGCAGTGGGAAAAGGCCGGCAGAGGAGCCGCAAGGCGATGAAGAATAATTGAATGATCCTTCTCTGTTTCATTCACGCAGGAGCCACTGTTTTTCATGTCCATCATTTCGTACATAGGCCCGAAGGGGGGCATCGGCAAGACGACCTTGTCGATCAACACCGCCGCCGCCCTGACGCGGGTTTTGGAATCGACACAATCTGAGCGACCCATCTGCCTCGTCGATCTCGACCTGCGTCTGCCCACCATCGCCAGCCTTTTGGACAGCCACCCGTCGCGCAGTTTCTACGATCTGTTTGAGGCTTTGGCCAACAAGACGTACCAGGTCGATTTCCTGCGCACGGTTTACCAGATGCTGTCCACCTTCCGCCGTTACACCGAAGGCACCATCGAGGCCGGCGACGCACAACTGCAGAAACAGTACAGCCGTTACCAGACTCTCAAGACCGAACTGTTTCATTTCGGCGGATTCGAGTTCGCCGACACCCTGCACGAATTGTTTCTGCGCCGCGGCGAGGTGCAGACCCCGGCACAATTGCGCGAGGTGGCCGACCTCGTCCATGCCATTCCGCTCGACAAACTGCGCGCAGTCATGATGAAGACGGATGCCGGATCGCGTCCGGATCCCGACGACTACATCAACCACATCGAGGAGTACGGATTCTCGCTGATCGGCGGCGAGGTGCCGATCCTCGGCAAACGCGAGCACCGGAAGCGCATCAACCAGCCGGAATTTCTTCTGCTGTTTCTCGATTTTCTGCGCGGCGTGTTCGACCGCTTCGAGCATACGATCCTCGACACCCCGGCGGGCGGGGTCAACCACGTGTCGTCGCTCATCTGCCAGATCGACCAGGTGGCGTTCGTCTTCGATCTCAGCAACACCCTTGCGATCAACGGCAGCATCGACGCGCTCCACACCTTCATCGACTACTATGAAGATTTCAACGCCGATTACGCGCGCGGTCAGTTGACGGGCATCGAAAAGGCTTACATCGAGCGCGTGCAGGCGAAGGAGGGCAAGGCGGCGGTGTACGAGTCGATGAAGAACAAGCAGATGGGCCTCGTGTTCAACCGCCTCGAAGATTTAAAAGAAGTGCCGCCTGCGCTCGACCGCCTGCGTCAGTACCTCGACACGCTGGACAAGTACCATCAGTACAAAAAGCGGATACATATTCTCGGCATGGTGCCGCAGAACAAGGTGGTGAACATCACCAACAACCGCGGTTCGCTGTTCTACACTATGGACTCGGGACTGGCGGGCCGCATGGATCAGATCGCGCGCGGCCTTTCGTCGAACATGCAGGATTGTCCGGCGCTGGACGAGGACGACCGCGTTATAATGAATTACCTGGAAAAATACAAAACCAACTCTCGCTTCCGCGTGTTCGGCACGTGAGCGGATAACGTCCTTGCCGATTCCTCTATGGCGCAGACATCCAAATTAAAAGTCCTGACGATTGCCGAGTACAACCTGATCGCCAACAAGGATCCGGTCGGCAGTTACGATCGCAAAACTCGCGAGAACCTGGACGCCATCCGCGCCAAGCTGGCGGACCGCAAGCCGCACCTGTCCGACCTCGAACGGCGCCTGCACGACAAGTTCAAGGACGCCCAGTTCCAGGCCCTGGAGAAAAAGGAAAACCAGGTAAGGAGCGAAGTCACCCGCTACCGCCTGTCCTCCCGCACCCGCCGCGCGCTGGCGTGGTCGGGGTCCGCTATCGCCGTCACCGTGCTGGGCCTGTGGTTCGTCTATGCGTTGGTGCTGGATGCGGCTATGCAGAAGCGCGTCGATTACATGATCTATGAACGGCTGGGCCAGCTCGGCATGGCCTCGCCGCAGGAGGTGAAAAAGATCAAAGGCGAGCTCGATAAACTGGAGCGCGATCTTCTGGTGACGAAAAAGAAAAACCAGGAACTGGCGCAGATGATCGACCAGATGATCCAGAACAACAAGGTTCCACAGAATCTGCAAGTCATCGTCAAGCGCATCTACGACGATCCGCGCACGAAATACGTGAAGAAAAACGGGACAACGGAATTGCTGTTCGACGGCAAACGCATCGCCAGGTATTCGACCAATGCGGAGAGCTGGTACATCCTTGGCATTCTGGAAACGGGCATGCTGAAGATTTTTTACAACGACGAAGAAATTCTGGAAATCCCCGCCATCTTCGGCCGCAAGGATGAAGAAACACCGGTCGGCGAGTACGAGATCGAGAACAAGCTGTACAAACCGACGTGGTACAAGAAGGAAGACGTGAACGGCAAGACCATCGTGCGTGCCATTCCGTTCGGCGACCCGGACCACGAGATCGGCCACTGGTGGCTGGGCATGAAGCGGCTGGGCAAACCGGTGCCCGGCAGTTACGGCATCCACGGCGTGAACGTGGCGCGCACCAACGAGTTTTTCAAGAAGAACTACGATCACCGTGGTGGCAGTGCGGGCTGTCCCAACATCCAGGAATGGAATCTGGATTTCCTCGCCCACGTCCTGCCCAAAGGCACCCCCGTCCACATCGTCCACGAAGAAAAGTGGAGCAAGTCGGCCTGACCGGCCCCGGCCGGAGGGAACGAAGACAATTCACGCGCAAATTTTTGGAAAAGTTTTTCACGCGAACGATGGTCGGTGAGCGCGCTCCACCACGTGGGCGGGAGCATGGCTACTGCCAGATGAACACGGCGAGGGTCTGTGGGCGCAATCCATAATCCGTGAACGCTTCTCTTGCTCCAGCCCCAAATAAAATTTGCCCAATTTACGGCGGGACAGTACAATCTCGCCTTAACTTATTGTTTCATTTCCTATTATTCAGGCTTTGCAAATGAAAAAACCGTGGGGTGGCAGATTCGAGCAGGCGACGGACGACCTGATGATCCGGTTCTCGCAATCGGTGTCGTTCGACCGGCGGCTCTACGCCTACGACATCCAGGGCAGTATCGCCCACTGCAAAACCCTGCAGAAGGCGAAGCTGGTGACGTCCGCGGAATCGAAAAAAATCATCGGCGGTTTGCAGGCGATTTTAAAAGAAATCGAAAGCGGGAAGTTCGTTTTCAAGGAAGAACTCGAAGACGTGCACATGAACATCGAAAAGCGGCTGATCGAAAAGATCGGTCCCGCCGGCGGCAAACTGCACACCGGGCGAAGCCGCAACGACCAGGTGGCGCTCGACTTGCGCCTCTACATGCGCGACGAGATCACGCACATCGAACGCGCGCTGAAACGGCTCGGTCGAACGCTGATCGGTCAGGCCAAAAAACACGTCAACACGATCATCCCCGGTTACACGCACCTGCAACGGGCGCAACCGGTGTCGCTGGCGCATCACCTGCTGGCGTACGTCGAGATGTTCGCGCGCGACCGCGCCCGCCTGCAAGATGTGCTCAAGCGGGTGAACGTCATGCCGCTGGGATCGGCGGCGCTGGCGGGATCGGGCTATCCCCTCGACCGCCACTACACGGCGCGGCTGTTGAAATTCCCGGCCATCACGCACAACAGCATGGACGCAGTGAGCGACCGCGATCACGTGGTCGAATTCCTCGCTACGGCGTCGCTCCTCATGGCGCACTTGAGTCGCCTGTGCGAAGAGCTGATCCTTTGGGCGAGCAGTGAGTGGAAGCTGGTCGAGCTGTCCGACGCGTTCACCACGGGCAGCAGTATCATGCCGCAGAAGAAGAATCCCGACGCGGCGGAGTTGGTGCGCGGCAAGACGGGACGGGTGTACGGTCATTTGATGAACCTGCTTACCCTGCTCAAGGGCCAGCCGCTGGCTTACAACAAGGACATGCAGGAGGATAAGGAACCGCTGTTCGATGCGGTCGATACCGTGCAGACCGCGCTCGACGTGTTCGACGGCATGATGAAGTCGGCGCAGTTCACCGCGCCTTCGATTGCCACGCTGGAGGCCAGCGGGTTTCTGACGGCGACGGAGATCGCCGATTACCTGGTGCTGAAAGGCATGCCCTTCCGCGACGCGCACGAGGTGACGGGCAAGGCGGTGGCGTATTGCCTGAAACACAAGAAGGGATTGAACGACCTGTCGCTTGATGAATACAAAACCTTCTCGCCGAAATTCAAGAAGGACATTTTCGATTATGTGTCGATCGCAGGCGCGGTGGACCGCAAGAACGTTTACGGCGGCACGGCGCGCAACCAGGTGCGTGAACAACTGAAACGCGTGACCAAAGAATGGAAATAGAGAACGGCATGCGCATCACCCGGAAAGGAATCAGGCATTGGGTTGTGTTGTCAGCGTTATTAGTCGCTCTGGTCATTGCCGCCTGCGGGCGCAAGGCGCCGCCGCTCCCGCCAATCAAGCAACCCGGGGTGGAAACCGAAGCCCCCGAAAGCCAGCTGGAAGAATCACCGACCCTGGGTGGAGAAGACGCTCCTGCCGAAGGCCGGGACGACACCCCGCCCGCCGTGCCCCCCTACCCTTGAATCCATCGCCCGGTTGGACCTTCCCCATTTTCCCCTGATTTCCGCACCATCCCATAACCCCCAAAAATTCAATCAGATAATTTCATTTTTATGGAGACAGCTAAACAGATTTCGGTTATAATGCTTACCTAATCAACTTCAAAAAAATCAATGGCTTATAAGAGAGCCTCAAATCGCCCTCTTTTATAAGTGTTGAAATTTCAATGTTTTCTGTTTTTACCCGGACGGGGGTGGGAAAGCCCGGTTTTCCGCACCTGTAATATTCACCGGTAGTGGGAAGGATGCGAGAATGAACAACGACGAAGTGGCTTTGTATTTGAACGAACACCCGGAATTTTTCAACGACTACCCGGAGCTGTTGACCCGGATCAAATCCATCGAGGAAACCGACCTGCCCCTGCAACCGCTCAAGACACTCAGCATCGCCGACCGCATCCTGCGCCGCGTTCAGCAGGACAAGGAACACATCAAGGGTCAACTCGAATGGTTCATGGAAGTAGCGGAGTGCAACGAGCGCATTCTCGAGCACCTGTTCGAGATCGAGCGCATCTGTCTGTACAGCCACAACTTCCTCCAGATGGCAGGCGAGATCCGGAGCGAGATCATCAAACGTTTCGGCATCCAGGGGGTGATGATCTGCCTGGTGGACGGTGCGGATCATTTCATCGCTTCCAGCCTGCCGCAGGGCTCGCCGCGCGACGGCGTGGAAAGCCTGCGCCTGATCGACCAGGAAACGCTGTTCGACTGGTTTCAAAACGGCTGGGGCCCGTTGATGCGCAACAACCTGGGAGCGGGATCGGATCTGTTCGCCGAGACCGACTCCGGACCCATCCGCTCTGAGGCGTTGATCCCCATCCCCCTGCACGGCAAGATGGCCGGCGCTTTGTGCCTGGGCAGCATTGACCCGGCGCAGTTTCATGAGGGGCTTCGCACCGACTACCTGGAGCGCACCGCCGAGAAACTGGGAATCGCCATCGACAACGTGCTCCTGATGGAAGGAATGAAAAATCAATCTCTCCTGGATTCCGTAACCGGACTGTACAACGAGTCGTATCTGAACACCGCCATCAAACGCGAGTTCGACCGCGCAAGGCGTTACGAAAAGAGCCTTTCCTGCGTCAAATTGCAGATTGACTATTGGGATGATCTCATGAATACTGGGGACATAGACAGGTATCAAATGCTCGTCGAGATCGGCCGCATTCTCCAGCAAAATTCACGCGACGGCGACCTGCTGTTCCGGGTCAACGACGGCGATTTCATGGTGCTTCTCCCCGGAATTTGGGGTGATGCCGCCTGTCAAATGGCCAACCGGCTGAAGTCGGACGTGGAAGAGGCACTCAACCCCGGTCCGGCCGACGCATTTCTGAAAATCAACCTGCGGATCGTATCGTACCCCGACAGCGAGATCGTCAACTACGACGATTTCGATTACGCGTTGTCGGTGATGGACGGCGTCGACCCCGAAGACAACAACGAATCCCTTACTGCATGATCACACAAGCACAGCCCGGCGACGCCGAAGACATTCTGGACCTCATCAACGACTACGCGGAGTCGGGCCTCATGTTGCCTCGCGTGCTCGAGGACGTTAAGAAAAACCTCCATCAGTTCCGCGTATACCGGGAAGACGGACAGGTTCGGGGCGTTCTGGCGCTCAGCTATGGCGCCGAAGGCCTGGTCGAAATTCGCTCGCTGGCGGTACACCGCGACCACGCGCGCAAGGGCATTGCCAGCCGCCTGATCGAAGGCGGCATCGACGACGCCATCCACGCCGGGTACTCGCACGTGTTCGTGCTGACTTATGCCGTGCCGCTGTTTCACCGGTTTGGGTTCGAGGTGATCGACAAAAACGGCCTGCCGGAAAAAATCTGGCGGGACTGCAAGGTGTGCCCGAAACAGGAACGTTGTGATGAAACCGCGATGATCCGGCCGCTGGTGTTCGCGCCCGTGGTGGAACCTGTGCTCGCACCCATCGCAGAACCCGCCGTGATGGCGGAGCCCGTCGCGGGTATGGAGCCGGCGGCGGCCTAAAAAGCGCATGGGCCTGCTCCGGGCCATCAGGGAGGTGATGCATGATCAATTCCTTGTTTTCCTCGCTTTCCGGACTCAATACGGCCAGCCGCAAACTGCAGGCCAGCGCCAACAACCTCGCCAACGTACAGACCCCCGGATTCAAAAGCAGTCGCGTCAATATCGTGGACAACGCCTCCGGTGGTGCGCGCGTTGCAGGTGTGACGCGGTCCCCCTCTCAAGGACCCCTCGTCCCGACAAGCAATCCCTTGGATGTCGCGGTTCTGGGCAACGGATTTTTGCAGGTCACACTTGGGGGTGGCGGCACCGGTTTCACCCGCCTGGGGGCGATCAAGATCGACGGCAGCGGCCGGCTCGTCACCGCCGACGGGCATCCGCTGATTCCGGAAATCACCATTCCCGGCAACGCGCAGAATGTGAGCATCGGTCCCGACGGAAGCGTCTCCGCGCTGGTCAACGGACAGACACAGACGGTGGGTCAACTGCAACTCGCGGGGTTCCAGAATCCCGCCGGACTGAACGCTCTGGGCAACGGCCTCTTCACCGTCAGCGGTTCGTCAGGTCAACCCATCTTCGGCAGTCCCGGCACCAACTCGCTCGGCACCCTGCAATCGGGGAGTCTTGAGTTGTCGAACGTCGACATCACCGAAGAAATTGTGCAACAGATTCTCGCCTCCAGCCAGTTCCGCGCCAACGCCAGCGCCATACGCGCCGCCGACGATATGACCGGAACGCTTCTCGACATTACGGCTTGAAAAGAAACCGGGCAGGCAGTACCATTCGGTAACACTTCACTCCAATCATCCTTTCGCCGCACGTTCGCATGAGTCTCCTGGAGCGGGACAACCTCAATTACCTGACCCACGTCGAACAGTTTTTTCTGACGCTCAAGGGGTCGGGCCTGTCGCTGTCCGCCAGCGATTACGACCTCATCACGCAGTGGGAAAACCGCCGCGTGCCCGTGGAGGTGTTGTGCCGCGCCATCGAAACGGCGTACCGCACCGCCACTGCGCAGTCGCGGTCGGCGTCGCCGCGCGTATCGCTGACGGGAATGCGCGAGCAGGTGGAAGATGAGCTCGGAAAGGCGGCCAGATGACCCGCCCCCGCACCACGTCCGAAAAAAGCTGCAAGGCCTGCCGCGGCAACCATTATGTTTTGGACAACCGGGAAGGCCGGTTGCGGGCGGCGGTGTGTGAGTGCTTCGTGTGCACGGCCTGCGGCGGACGCGGCCATGTTTTCGCCGAGGACGAAACCGGGGTGTCGTTTCTACAGGAATGCGAATGTGCCGAGTTGAAAAAATCCCTCGACCGGTTCAACGACGCCAACCTGCCCGGCAAGTACCTCGAAACCCAGTTCGATACCTACCATCCCATCGGTTCGCAGGCCAACAAGCTGGCTCTCCGGATCGCCCGGGATTTTGTGAAAGACTTCGACAAGGAACCGCAGTGCGGTCTTTTGTTCATGGGCACACCGGGTGTGGGCAAGACGCATCTGGCGGTGAGCATTTTAAAAGCGTTGCTGCTGGAGAAAGGCGTACACGGCAAATTCATCGACTTTTTCCAATTGCTGTCCGATATCCGGCACGGGTATTCGCAGGACCTCTCCGAGCAGGCCATCATCAATCCCTTCGTGCATGCGCCGGTGCTGGTGATCGACGAACTGGCAAAGGGGCGTAACACGGAGTGGGAGTTGACGATGCTCGACCAGATCATTTCCAATCGTTACAATGCCGCCGACAAAGTGACCATCTTCACCACCAACTACACGGATGAAGTGTCGCAGCCTGACCGCGGCAAGAAAACGAAAGACACGCGCGTGGAATTTTCCCGGAGCGATGCTTCCCAAAGCTGGGCGGGGGAGGAGACGCTGGAAGAAAAGGTGGGTGACCGCATTTTCTCGCGGCTTGCGGAGATGTGCCGGTTTGTGAAAATGGAAGGCGAGGATTACCGGCGTGCCATGGCCGGGAAATCGGCGCCGCGTTCACCAGGTCCGGGAAAATAAAAAACGGTACAAAAAGGCGGGCCGCATCCGCAGGCGGCTTGTTGGATTTTAAATTGGGCCCCCGGATCATCGGGTACGGGTGAGGCATTACCCATCTGGTGCGGATTAAAAAGAAGAAGGGCCGGATGCTTGAAGCACCCGGCCCTTCCTCTTGCATTAGCGGGAGAATCACCAACCCCTGGAGGTTGGTCGGGAGGTGGATTGATATCCCGGTTCACGCAGGTGAACCCGGCTCAATCCTCCAATGCGTGTTCGTCCGGCTCCAACAGGGGGTCGTTTTTGGTCGCCGGGCGTTTGCCTTTTTTTCCCTTGGAAGCACGGTTTTTGTCGTCAAAGACCTTGCCCCAGTATTCCTTGCTCAGTTTTTTGGGAGACAGTACTTTTTTGATATTTCCGTCTTCATCGAGAACTTTAACCGGATAAAACATACGGATCCCTCCTCTTTTTGGGGTCCGGAACTCCTGCTTCAAGACCGTCTCGGTAAGGCGCATCCACTTTAAGAAATCGTCCTACCTCCCCAGAATGAAAGGTGTTCGCTGTTACACCCACATGTGCTAAATAATGAATTTTTTTGTATCCTCTGCTATTGTGATGCAAAGAACCTTGTCAGGATTCATCCTATGTCAAAAATTTTATATACTTTGAAAGTCATTTTCAAATTTTTTATCATAATCGGGCTTTTATCCACAGGTTTGGTACTGAGCGCCTGCGAGCGGGAGTTGAAAGAACACAAGGTGCCTCCCGCCGTGGTGGAAAAACTGGAGAAAAAGAACGATCCCAAGCTCCAGGCCAAGGCGGTGGAGGGAACCATCACCCTGGGAGAAGGTCAGACGCCGATGGTGACGCAGTCGGCGGTAGTTTTCCTCTATGCCCGGCCGCGCGGGGTGGAGAGTGGTCCTCCGCTGGCTGTGAAGAAGATCAACCTGTTCAATTTCCCGATGGAGTACTCGCTGGGCCCGGCGGATGTGATGATGCAGGGAACCAGCTTTGACGGACCGCTCACCGTGTCGGCACGTCTGGACCTGGACGGCGACCCCAAGGCGCGGCCCGGCGACCTGGAAGGCCGCATCGATGTCGAGCCGGGCAATAAGCAGGCGCACATCGTGCTGGGTGAGCAGGTTCGGGGCGGCAAGGAAATCACCGGGACGCTGTCTTTGACCCCGGAATTGCAGAAAAACCTGCCGGAGACGCCGGTGTTGTTCATCCTGGCGCGGCCGCACGGGGTGAAGGGCGGTGCTCCGCTGGCGGTCAAGCGCGTCATCGGCGCGCAGTTTCCGTATGAATTCCGCATTGGCCAGGCGGACGCCATGCTGCCGGATACGGAGTTCGACGGGGCCGTCACCCTGCTGTTCCGGCTGGACAACGACGGCAACCTGAAATCGACGCCCGGCGACATGGAGGGCAAGATCGACGCCAACGCCGGCGACACCAATATCAATGTGGTGATGGAAACCCTGGTTGGAGGTTAGCCGGACTGCGTCCGGAAGCAACGGACTGGATTTTTAATTGGGCTCGCCGACCATCGTTCGCCCACCGCGCATTACCCATCTGCCTGCCCGCCAGGCGGGCCTATTCGTTGCCGAGGCCGAACAGGTCGTCTTCGTAGAGTTCGTGAAGGGTGAGGGCTTCTTCGCTGGGAGGCGGTTTTTCCAGGTCGTCGAGGTCGAGCTTCGCCCACTCCTTTTTGATCTGCGTCTTGCTCAGGTAATGGACCGTGCGCCGGTTCGGTTTGGATTCGTTGTGTTCTTCCTGCATGACAACCTCCCGCGAAACTGAAATTAAAACCCCTGCTCCCGGTTGGCGCCCATGAAGCGGCGGCGCTTGTCAAAGTACTGCTGATGGTAGTCTTCGGCGAGGTAGTACGGCCCCGCCTCGGCGATCTCGGTGACGATGGGCGAGCTGTACTTGCCCGACTGGTTGAGCTTGTCCACCGTCTCGCGCGCGATCTTCTCCTGCTCGGGCGTGTGGTAGAAGATGGCGGAGCGGTACTGCGTGCCGACGTCCGGTCCCTGCCGGTTGAGCGATGTCGGATCGTGCTCCTGCCAGAACACGTTCAGCAGTTCTTCGTAAGAGACCACGTTGGGATCGTAATGCACGCGCACGACTTCGGCGTGACCCGTCTCGCCGGTGCACACCATGCGGTAGTTGGGGTTTTGCACATGCCCGCCGCTGTAGCCGACGGAAGTGTGGGTGACGCCGCGCAGTTGGCGGAACGCGTGTTCCACGTGCCAGAAGCATCCGGCGCCAAAGGTGGCCTGTTGGGTTTCGTTTTCCATCGATGAATTCTCCGTTGACAGATTACTTTACGGCAATGCGCCGTGCAAGAAAACCGTTTTTGATTTTCAAGTTGGGGGCCCGTCCGGCGGCGTGGTTGGCCGGACGCTAGACAGGGGGCGGGTGCGCCGCCAGGCGGTGAGGCCCAGTGCCGCCGAAATTACCAGGGACAGGTAGCAGAACCAGTCGCCAAACCGCGAATACAGCGTGGCGGGACCGGTTCGGGGCTGAATACTGGCGATCAGCACCTCGCGTTCGAACAACTCGGTCGTGGGGGTGATGCGCCCCAGCCGGTCCACCGCGCCGCTGATCCCGGTATTCGCGGCGCGCACAATCGGTACACGGTTTTCGACGGCCCTCAGGGCGGCCATGCTGATGTGTTGATACGATGCCGCGCTTTTGCCGAACCAGGCGTCGTTGGTGATGTTCACCAGAAACTGCGCGCCGTTATCGACCGGACGCCGCACGAGATCCGGAAAGGTGATCTCGTAACAGATGGACACGGCAAACCTGTACCCGTTGAGGTTGAACACCATCGCCTCTTCACCGCGGCCGAAGTCGCCGATGCCCACCACCATCTTGTCGAGGAAGAACAGCACCGACTGCCACGGGATGAACTCGCCGAACGGCACCAGGTGAATCTTGTCGTAACGACCTTTGATGTTGCCGTCCCCGGACAGCAGGTACGCGCTGTTGTAGGAGACCCATTTGCCGCCCTGCTGTTCCGCGCGGGGACTGCCGAAGAGAAGCGGCGTGTCCAGTTCGTCGGCCAGTGTCACGACCGCCGTGGTGCCCTCAAGATCGTTCAGAAAATAAAACGGGGTCACCGCCTCCGGCCACACGATGAAGTCCGGACCGCTCACCGCCGCCTTCACCGTGAGCTCGCGGTAGGTGTTCAGGATCTCCTGCTTGTACTGCGGGTCCCATTTCATCTGCTGCGGGATGTTGCCCTGCACCATGGCCACTTTCAACGGCTTGACGGGTTTTTCTTCGTGCGCGTTCATCACCGACCAACCGTAAGCGATCACCAGCGCATAGACGCTGAACATGGTCACCGACACGTGCGTGCGGTAGCGGCTCCACGGCGTTTCTTTGCGCAGGCGCGGATGGAACACGTAGAACAGGCAGGCGTTGACCCCGACGATCAGAAACGAGATGCCATAGACGCCGGTGAGGTCGGCCATCTGCAGGACGGGCAGGTTCAGGTATTGCGAGTAGCCCAGCCCCTGCCAGGAGAAGCCGTACTCCAGATGGGTGGAGCGCAGGTATTCCAGCGCCGTCCACAGAAAGGGGGGCAGCGCGATGAAGTAAAGCGGGTGGTTGCGGCTGAGCTGGACTGTCAGAAAACAGAAAAGCGCCATGTAGGCGCTAAGATACCCGGCCAGCAGAAAAAGGATGGGCCAGGCAATCACGGTCGGGATGTTTCCGTAGTTGACTAAAGTGTTCGTCACCCAGCTCAAACTGATGCCGTAAAACACCATTCCGGCGGTGAATCCCAGCAGGGCGGCGCGCTTCGGCGTCTGGCCGAAAACCGCGAAAAACAAGGGGATGAGCGCCCCCCAGGCAAGGAATTCCCAGTCCATGCGGGGGAAGGAACAAGCGAGGAGCACCCCGGTGGCCGCGGCGAGGCCGAAAACCTTCATCGACACCTTTTGAAAAAAAGGGTTAACTTACGTTAAAACCAAGATATAATGACAAACTGCGAATCACATGGCGAGGAAAATATGACCCTCAAGACCGAAACCGACTGGGTCGATCACTTCAAAAAAGTCTGCATTTGTAGAAGTATAACCGGTGGCACCATCATGAAAGCCATCCAGGACGGAGCACTGTCTTTTGAGGCCCTCCGGCGGGCCATCCGCGTGGGCACCGGCAACTGCAAGGCCAAACGGTGCCGGCCGAAGATCGAGGATAAGCTTCACGCCTACAAGTGCGCCTTGGAGGTGGAAGCGAAACGCAACAAGGAAAAGGAGCAGGGAGGACTGCCTTCCGCCGACACGCCGCCGAATTCCTGCGACGGCGACGGCTGCAATTCCTGACCCCCTGTCCGCATCACCCCCCTGCCCTTCAGCGACACCTTAGGTTCACGCGAATCTGATCAGAAAATACCCCGCCCGAACAGGCGGGATTTTTTTTGCCTTAAAATCCAGAAAGCAATTTCTGTTTTTAGGGACGCTCCGCACTCGGTGCGCCTCCTTCTTCCCGCGTGCCAGCAAGTCCGTTTCCATCCGTGTAATTATCCTTGAAAACATTCCAGCGGGCAATGTGTGTTTAGGATTTTGTGGTTGAGGGTTTTTTGCTCGACATATATTTAAAAGTTTCATCAAAAGTCACACCTTCTTTTAGAATAAAGTGGGGGTGTAACGATGCACAATCAAATCTTTTATCTCATTTTCATTTCGAACCTGTTCATGGCTTCCTTTGGTTTTGCGGATGGTGAAAAGTTTATTTTGCCAACAAAATCTCTGGTTTCAGGCTGGGAAATATCCGGTGAAGAACCGATTCCACTGCATGAGGCTGTGGCAATGGGAAACTTAAAAGAGGTAAAAAAACTGGTGCGGGAAGGGGCAGATATAAATGCCGTTACCATGAATATGTTCACTCCACTTCATGTAGCTGTAATGGAAAACCAGTATGAAATCGCTAAGTTTCTTTTAACGCATGGGGCGAACGTGAATGCAATTGGAGAGAACGGGGAGAGTCTAGAGACACCTTTGCATCTTTCAGTAGGTAGGGATGGGAATATTGAAATGGCAAAACTTTTGTTACGGCATGGAGGGAACGCGAATGCCCTGAATTCACATAAAGCTACACCCCTTCATCACGCTGTTGGGCTTGGAAACCTGGATATGGTTCAACTATTGTTAAAAGGCGGTGCAGATTCAAATATTCAGGATATATTTGGCGCCACTTCTTTACATCATGCCGCTTATTTGTTTGTAAAAGGATACCCCAATAGATTGACCATTGTAAATTTATTGATAAAGCATGGAGCCGATATCAATAAACCCGATTATGAAGACAAAGTCCCCTTGGATATTGCCGTGGAAAGCGAAGACAATGAAATGGTGGATCTTCTGATTAAATACGGGGCTAAAAAATAAAAGACGAGAAGTGAAAACGGAATCGAGGAAGCTGATTCCGCGTATCGGTAACCTCCCCTCAATCCCCTCCTTGAAAAGGAGGGGAGCCGGGCAACGCCCGGTGGAACAATAGCCCGCTTGCCGGGGCCATGTCGCCTAAAGCAACCCCAACGCCTTCTGAATCCGATCCAGACCTTCTTCGATGTTCTGCAGCGAGGTGGCGAAGGACAGGCGCTGGTTGGCATCCGCGCCGAAAGCGATTCCCGGCACCACCGCCACCTTCGCTTCTTCCAAGAGAAAGTCGGCGATGTCCAACGACCCGTTCAGCGTCTTTCCTTTATACGTCCTGCCGTAGTACGCGGAGAAATCCGGGAAGCTGTAGAAACTCCCCACCGGTTTGTAACACTTCACTCCGTCGATCGCCGCGTAGCGGTCCATCAGCACATTGCGCCGCTGGGTGAACGCATCGACCATGCTGGCGATGGCGGTTTCCGTCTTGGCTCCGGTGAGCGCTTCCACGCACGCAGCCTGTGCGATGGAGGTGGGGTTCGACGTGCTCTGCCCTTGGATTTTGTTCACGGCTTTCACGATATCCGCTTCCGCCGCAAGGTAACCGATGCGCCAGCCGGTCATGGCGAAGCACTTCGACGCGCCGTTGATGACGACGGTGTTCTTCCTCATTTCCTCGCTGAATGAAGCAATGCTCACGTGCTCGAAACCGTCGAACACGATCTTCTCGTAAATCTCATCCGACACCACCATCAGCTTGTTCTTGAGCGCGACTTCGGCCAGTGCTTCCAGCTCGGCGCGCGTGTAGGCGGAGCCGGTCGGGTTCGACGGGCTGTTGATGACCACGGCGCGGGACTGCGGTGTGATGGCGGCCTGCAACTGCTCCGGCGTGAGTTTGAAATCATTTTCCTGGTCCGTCTGGACAATCACCGGCGTGGCGTCGGCCACGGTCACCATCTCCGGATACGACACCCAGTACGGCGCGGGGACGATGACTTCATCGCCCTTGTCCCACAGCACCATCGCCAGGTTGTAGAACGAATGCTTGGCGCCGCAGGAAACGATGATCTGCTCGCGTGAATAGGCAAGCCCGTTATCGCGTTTGAATTTTTCGAGGATCGCGTCTTTCAGTTTGTCCGTGCCGCCGACCGGCGTGTAGTACGTTTCGTTGTTGTTGATGGCGTCGATGGCCGCCTGCTTGATGTTCTCCGGCGTGCCAAAGTCGGGTTCACCCGCGCCGAAGCCGATCACGTTGTCGCCCTGCGCCGACATGGCTTTGGCCTTGGCGGTGATGGCGAGGGTCATGGACGGTTTGATGTTCTGGATACGTTGCGAGAACTTCATAGCGGTTTGACCTTTGTGAATCCTTTCAGCACGGCTTTGGGGACCATCTTGCTCACATCGCCGCCGTGCTTGGCGATTTCCTTGACGAAACTCGAGCTCAAAAACGAAAACTCCTGGCTCGGGATCATGAACACCGTTTCCAGTTTGTCATTGAGGTTGCGGTTCATCAATCCCATCTGCAACTCGTACTCGAAATCGGAAACGGCGCGCAGACCCTTGACTATGATCGACGCCTTTTTGCCGTCGGCGAACTCCGTCAGCAGACTGCCGAAGGGATGAACCAGAATATTATCGTACTTCTTCACCGCATCCTGGATGAAGGCGACACGGTCCTCCACCGTGAACAGCGGATTCTTTTTCGGGTTCAGGGCGACGGCCACGATCAGTTTGTCGCACAGGCACAGGGCGCGCTTCATGATGTCGAGATGCCCGTTGGTGACCGGGTCAAACGTGCCCGGGTATATGGCGATTCGTGGTCGTCTCATCGACAGCAAGGGGAGTTGAAAAAGTGGGGATTATAACTGCAATTCCGGCAGGGGTGAAAGCCAAATCCACCCCCCGCCCGAGAAAAAGCGCATTGACCCGGGTGAATCCCCGAAATCAGCATAGGACACCCTCCCCCCATTCCGGGAAAACAGGGCCCGGGTCCAATCGGGATGTATGCCTATACATCAATAGGAGATCATTTATTAAGTATAGGATTTACAGATTTTTCTTGGGTTTTCTGCAGATTATAGTTGGATTATTTTTAACTTCTTATTTTATTTACATTTATTCCATTTTTTTAGATTGGAGGCTTTTTTTCTTATCATTGAATAATTTTTTCTGATTTCATAAATATGAATTTCCAGTGGATTTGATAATAAATGGAACCTGGGGAAGAATAAGCAACTTTCATTTAACTCATTTATTTTAAAAGGTTTAATGATTTTTTGGACCAGGGGAGGCGGATCAAGAGCTCTATTTTTTATAGGCAAAACACCCAAAATTTTGTTTAAATATTTGTTTTTAAAAGGTTTTTTTGTATAATGCGGGAAGACCGCAGGAGGTTGTGGAAAAAGCGGAAATTCAGCCCTGTTTTTGCCTAATATTTAATCAATTTTTACCCCACTTTGGGGGCGTAAAATTTTTCAAATAGGCTTGATAAAAAGGGTTTGACAAGGCATTTGGATTTAAGTATAAAGAGGCATGCACGGATTCCCCAGCACGTTAATTTTGCCCTGGATTGGTGTTTTCGACATGTGGCGAACGGGTCCTAAATTCACATTTTCACCGCATTGGGAAAACCGGTTTTCAAAACCTGGTATCTCGTTTCAAGGCTTAAAATAAGGCCGAAACGGGTATCAGGTTTTTTTTTTGGCCAGGTCTGATTAGGGTTGGGAAAATTTTACAGGTAAGTTTTTAGTCACTAGGGTCAGAAAATAGATTATCAAAAATCAGGTTTCAGAAATTTAGAAAGGAGGATTTGGTTGGGCGGTCGGCAGGTGAGGCCGCCGGGGGAAGTTTTATCAGGATACAAGTTCGGTTTTTAAGCCAACTGTTAACCTAAGGGAGGTTTAAGTTTATGCGTTTGAATCGAAGGAAGTTCTTGCAGGTGAGTGCTGGTGTGGCTTCGGCCATGGCGCTTTCGAGCAAGAGGGTAGGCGCTCAGTTGAAACCCGTTGTGAAGGTTGGGAATCCCTTGGAGTCCTATCCGGATCGTCGTTGGGAAGAAGTTTATCGCGATCAATATAAGTACGAACGCTCGTTCACGTACTGCTGTTCGCCGAACGACACCCATCAGTGTCGTGTGCGCGGTTTCGTACGTAACGGCATTCTGATGCGGATCGAGCAGAACTACGATCACCACAAGATTCGCGATCTGTACGGCAACCAGGCGGACGCAGCGTGGAACCCGCGCATGTGTCTCCGCGGCATGACGTTCCCGCGTCGTGTTTATGGACCGTACCGCAACAAGTATCCGATGTTGCGCGTTGGCTGGAAGCAGTGGGCCGACGACGGCTTTCCTTATCTGGACAAGGAGAACCGGGAAAAATATAAGTTCACCAGCCGGGGCACGGACGAGTTCGTCCGCATGACCTGGGACGATACCTTCACTTATCTGGCAAAAGGCCACGTTGCCGTAGGTAAAGCCTACAGCGGTCAGCGCGGTGCCCAGCGCCTGAAGAACGAAGGTTATCAGCCTGAGATGATCGAAGCCATGGGCGGATCCGGCCCGCGTACTTTCAAGTATCGCGGCGGCATGGGCCTGCTGGGTGTTGTCGGTAAGTATGGTATCTACCGCCTCGCCAACATGGTCGGTCTTCTGGATGCGATCATTCGCGGCCGCGGCCCGGGTCAGGTGCTGGGCGGACGCGCATGGTCCAACTACACCTGGCATGGTGACCAGGCTCCGGGTCATTCCTGGACGCATGGCATGCAGACTTCCGACATCGACTTCGCCGACCACCGGTATGCGAAGCTGACCATTCAGTGGGGTAAAAACCTCATTGAGAACAAGATGCCGGAAGCTCACTGGTACACGGAAATCATGGAACGTGGCGGTACGCTGGTAACCGTCTGCCCGGAATACAACCCGCCTTCCACGAAAGCGGACTACTGGATTCCGTGCCGCGCCGGCGCCTCCGACATTTCCATCTTCCTGGGTTGTGCGAAGATCATCATGGATGAAGGTTTGGTCGACGTGGATTACGTCAAGGACTATACCGACATGCCGTTGCTGGTCCGCACGGACAACCTGATCCGGTTGCACCCGGACGACTACATCCCCGGTTACAAAAACCAGCCCCTGCCTAAGGACGGTTTTACGACCAAGTGGATGAAGAACTTCAACCGGGACAAAATGCCGGACTTCGTAGTTTGGGACACCAACACCGACAAACCGGTCGCCGTGACTCGCGAGGACATTGGCGCGAAGATGCGGAAGAAGAACATCGACCCGGCCCTGGACGGTGTTTATGACATCAAGCTGGTCAGCGGCAAGACCATCACCGTTATGCCGTTGTACGAGATGTACAAAATCCACCTGAAGGACTACGATCTGGATTCAGTAAACCAGATCTCCCATGCCCCGAAGGATCTGGTTGTACGTCTGGCACGCGACATCGGTACCATCAAGCCGGTTGAGATTCACTACGGTGAAGGTATCAACCATTACTTCCACGCCACCATGCACAACCGGGCGTCGTATGTACCTCTCATGCTGACGGGTAACGTCGGACCGAAAGGTTCCGGTTCCCACACCTGGGCGGGTAACTACAAGGCCGGTAACTACCAGGGTTCTCACTGGTCGGGACCGGGCTTCGCTTCCATGGTTGCGGAAGATCCCTTCAACCCCGTTCTGGACATCTCCAAGAACGTGGACTGGGCCAATGTTAAAGGCTACCTGAAGGGTGAGGAAGTGGGTTACTGGGCGCATCGTGACAAGGCTCTGATCGTCAATACCCCGCGGTATGGACGTAAGGTCTTCACGGGCCGCACCCATATGCCGACTCCGAGTAAGTTGATCTGGTTTGTTAACGTCAACGTCATCAACAACGCGAAGTGGTTCTACGAGCTGGTGTTCAACACCAACAACAACGTAGACATGATCGTGGCTCAGGACATCGAGTTCACCGGTTCCTGCGAGTACGCTGACTTTGTACTGGCGGCGAACAGCTGGGCCGAGTTCGAGTCTTACGAGATCACTTCGGCGTGTTCGAACCCGTTCCATCAGATCTGGGGCGGCACCGGCATCAAACCGGTATTCGACACGATCGATGACAACCTGATCCACCGCGAGTTCGCAAAACGCCTGTCCCAGGTCACCGGTGACAAACGCTTTGCGGATTACGTGAAGGTATACGAGGGTGAAGCTCCGAACCGGACGAAGGCAATGATTCGCCGGTTGTTCACCACGTCGACCGCAGGTATGGGTTACAACATCGACGACATCATCAACGGCAAGTATGGTGAGCCGGGTGCCTGTCTGTTGCTGTACCGCACCTACCCGCGGTCTCCGTTCTGGGAAATGTACACGGAGTCCAAACCCTTCTACACTCCGAACGGCCGCATCCAGTTCTACAACGACGAGCCGGAAGCGATCGAATGGGGTGAAAACTTCATCGTTCACAGGGAAGGTCCTGAGGCGACTCCTTACCTGCCGAACGTCATCGTATCCACCAACCCCTACATCCGCCCGGACGATTACGGGATTCCGGAAGACGAGCAGGATCCGGATCTGCGTCACGTTCGTAACATCAAGAAGCCGTGGTCTTCCGTACGTACGACCAAGAACTTCTTGTGGGAGAAGGGGTACCGGTTCTACTGCGTCACTCCGAAATCCAGGCATACGGCTCATTCGTCCTGGGCGACGACTGACTGGAACATGATCTGGAACAACAACTTCGGCGATCCTTACCGCATGGACAAGCGGTCTCCGGGTGTTGGTGAGTGGCAGGTTCACATGAACCCGTTCCTGTGTAAGGACCTGGGTATCAACGACGGCGACTACGTGTATGTAGACGCGAACCCGGCCGACCGCCCGTACATGGGCTGGAAGCCGTCGGATCCGCGCTACAAGGTTGCCCGCCTGATGCTCCGTGCGAAGTACAACCCGGCGTACCCGTACCATACGGCAATGATGAAACACTCTTGCTGGACGTCAACGGAACGCTCGGTTAAAGCGCACGAAGAGCGCCCGGACGGACGCGCGTTGTCGATGACCACTCCGTACCAGTCCAACTTCCGGTACGGCGGTCAGCAGTCGATCACCCGGTCTTGGTTGATGCCGATGCATCAGACGGACAGTCTGTTCCATAAGGCAAAATCCAAGATGAAGTTCATGTTCGGGTACGAGGCAGACAACCATGCCATCAACGCCACGCCGAAAGAGACGCTGGTTAAGTTCTCCAAGGCGGAAGACGGTGGTATGCATGGTAAGGGACTGTGGGAACCGGTTCGTACCGGTTACACCCCGGAGTCTCCGTTGAAAGACCGCTTCGCCGAGATGTACCTGGCAGGTCAGTACA
>NZ_HG422173.1:679733-703027 GCF_000341545.2 Nitrospina gracilis 3/211 | reverse complement strand
TTGATTGCCGCATTCGTTCTGGGTGGTGCGATGGTGTCTTCTGCGGCAACCATCGAAGCCCTGAATGTCGGCAAGCGGGCCATTCCGGTAGATCCGACCGATCCTTTCTGGTCCAACTACGGACCGACCAAGGGCCGGCACGTGGTTGTGGATATGGACCCGCAGATGATCACCAACCCGATGTGGCCGAACCCGGCTACGAAGTGGGTGAATGTCAAGGCGGCACGCAATGACAAGGAAATCGCAGTTCGCCTTCAGTGGAGCGATGGTGTTCGCGACGACATCATGGTCCGGTCCCAGCAGTACAAGGACCAGGCCGCGCTGATGTTCCCGGTAAAGGCAGGCAGTGAGCCTCCTTTCACCATGGGTTCCGAAGGCGAGCGTGTCAACATCTGGCAATGGAAAGCGACCTGGGATAAAGAAGGCGCTGGCCGGGCCGGAAACGAAGGCATGCAGGACATGGAAGATCACTATTCCAACATGGCTATGGGTTCCGCTGGTTACTACATGTACGAGCCGGATGGAAACCTGTTGCTGAAAGGTGCCTTGAAACCGGATATGACCGGTAGCAAGGACGAGC
This sequence comes from Nitrospina gracilis 3/211, assembly GCF_000341545.2. Lineage (NCBI taxonomy): Bacteria > Pseudomonadati > Nitrospinota > Nitrospinia > Nitrospinales > Nitrospinaceae > Nitrospina > Nitrospina gracilis. The sequence goes on along the minus strand of NZ_HG422173.1, from coordinate 702,447 downwards.
GCGGAAAAAGTGGGGTTCACACCGGCGGCGCTGGTGAGATCGCTACGCGCTCCACCTTTGTGGACTTTGGCATGGGTAAAAACGAAGGTGTTTACAACCCGGGCCGGGCTACCCACAACATCCTTTCCGACGCAACCATGCGGCGGTCTCCGGTTGAAGACCTCAACGCAGAGGGTTTCAGCACGCTGACCACGCAGGCCAATCAGGACGTGGATGGTAAAGGCAACTGGTCGAACGATCGCTGGGCGGTGGTTTTCAAACGCGCTTTGAAAACCGACGATGCCAATGACGCTCAATTCACTGGCAACAGCATGCCGATGGCCATCGCCATCTGGAACGGTTCCAACAAGGAACGCAATGGCCAGAAAGCCATTACGGCATGGAATACCCTGAAGTACTAACCGACGGGCATTCTAAAAATACAAACCGGGAATGGGGTTCGCCCCATTCCCGGTTTTTTTGATCAGCCAATAATTGCTAGCAGACAAATTTTAAATAAACGTCCTCAATTCACTCCGCTTCCCAACCCATATCCATCCAACGCTGCATGCCACCCTGGCTGACGCAGATAATATTGGTGAGGCCCGCGCCTTCCAGAGTCTCCGCTGCCTTTTGCGCCCGTCCCCCCATTTTGCAATGAACGTACACGTTCTTGTATTTTTTCAGTTCATCGGCAATATCTTCCACATCCTCGTGGTTTTGGTTGCGAGCTCCCTTAATATGAGCTTCTTCGAATTCTTCTTCGGTTCGCACGTCCAGAATCAAATCGTCGGGCCCCATGTTGGGCAACAAATCGTGCAGCTTGTCCACGCTAATATGTTCCATGAAGAGTTTTCTCCTCCTTTAATGAACTAAAAACTCCGTTCGTTGTTTTCAGAATTCCAAACCCGGCAAATTTGACAGGGCAACCGGGCTGACCGGAAAATTATGCCAAAAACCCGACGCCGTATGACCTTGTCCCGGGTGGGACGGTGGTTTCATAAATTCAATGAAAGAAAGGCGTTGTGGGCTTCTTAGTGCCAATAAAACAATAAATTATTATTTGGCACCGATATTGCTGAGATTCCTGCATCGGGAACAAAGGAGTCAAAAATGCTTGAAGGTTTATATATAGCATCCTCTGCCGGGGTGAAGCAACAGCGAAAGCTCGAAGTCATCAGCAACAACATGGCGAACGTGAACACGCCCGGTTTCAAAAAGGATGCACTGGTCTTTAAAGAACTCGTGCCGCCCTTCATGGCTCCGCAAAGCATGGAAGCGAACCGAAATTCCCTGCTTCCCACGAACCTTTCCAATCACGGAGTGAGTTATGTGGACGTGGCCGGACAGACCACGGATCTACGCCAGGGCACCCTGAATAACACCGGCAATCCCTTTGATCTGGCAATGCAGGGGGACGGATTCCTCGTGGTGGAGACACCGGATGGACCCCGCTATACACGGACCGGAAGTTTCAAAGTCGATGATCAAAGGCGTCTGGTGGATAAGGACGGCAATGTCCTGAAGGGCGTTGGCGAAACAAACATTTTGTTGCCACTCGATAACCAGGTGATCAGTGTGGACAAGGTGGGAACCATTTCGGTCCGAATAAATCAGGAGGTGCAGAACATAGGCCAATTAAAAGTGGTCCAGTTTGAAAACCCGAAGCTCCTGAAAAAGGAAGGAGATAGCCTCTATTCCATGAGTGACCCGGATCAATTGCCCATTCCTGTAGAAAATCCGAACATTCAACAGGGATTTATTGAAAACAGCAATGTCAGCGCGGTTGAAGAAATGACCAAAATGATTCAAACCGTTCGCACGTTCGAGGCTTACCAAAAAATAATTCAATCCATAGATGAGGCCGACCAGCAGTCGGTGAACAGCATAGCCCGTCTGGCATAAGGACAAGGGAATAAAGTGGGCCAAGCAGGGTCCCGAAACCCAAGTGATAAAGGAACAAGACCATGATGCGATCGTTATACACCGCCGCCACAGGTATGAATGCTCAGGATTTGAACGTGAGCGTGATCTCCAACAACCTGGCCAACGTGAATACTTCAGGCTTCAAACGAAGCCGGGCGGATTTCCAGGACCTGTTGTACCAGACATTGAAATTGCAGGGCACCCTGTCCAATACCGGTAACCAGGTACCGACAGGTATCCAGCTGGGTTTGGGTGTGAAACCGGCCGCGGTTCAGAAAATATTCCTACAAGGTGATTTTGCGCAGACCCAGAACCCGCTGGACATCGCCATCGAAGGTGATGGATTTTTCCAGATCACAACGCCGACCGGTAATATTGCGTACACCCGTGCTGGCACTTTCAAACTGAATCAGACGGGACAGATTGTCACGTCGGACGGTCTGCTCCTGCAACCGGCGGTCACCATCCCGCAGAACGCATTGAACATTTCCATCGATCCCTCCGGCGTGGTTTCGGTCACCCAGCCCAACTCTCCGGTGCCTTCGGTTGTCGGTAACCTTCAGATCGCCACTTTTCAGAACCCGGCCGGTCTCCAGGCTTTGGGCGACAACCTGTTTTTGCAGACCGGATCTTCGGGAACGCCCATCGTCGGAACTCCGGCACTGGATAACCGGGGCGCCATCAAGCAGGGATTCCTCGAATTGTCCAATGTGAGCGTGGTGGAGGAACTGGTAAACCTGATCACCGCACAAAGAGCCTACGAGGTCAACTCACGGACGGTTCAAACCGCAGATGAGATGCTTCAGATTGCGAGCAATTTGAAACGCTGATAGGGGGCATGATGAATAACCAAACGATAAAAAAATCCAGAACCACCTGCTCCTCATAACCGGCCTTCTGATTTTCCTTATGGGAACTTGGAGCCTCCCGGTCTGGGCGGCTTCCACCCAGGTGATCGAGGCAAAAGCCATTCAGCAGATGGCTCGCCAGTTTCTAACCCGTCAGTTAACGTGGGCTCCCGATCGAATGAAGATGGATGTTTTTTACAAAGGCGGGGATGTGAGCCTGCCCGAGGGCGAGGTGGACTTTGAATTTCGTCTTCCCGGACATAAAAACAGAACGGGAACGATTCCCTTCAATCTCACCTTCCGCGTCGATAACGTGATCAAGCACCGCGTCACCCTGTTGGCCAACGTGGAGGTCTTGTTCGATGTGGTTCAGGCAACCAGAACCCTGCGCCGGGGCGATGTCATTTCCAGCGACGATGTGAAGCTGGTCCAGGTGGCTTCCACCAACCCCATCATGAATAACGTCATGACAAATGTCGATGATGTGATCGGCCAGGAAGTGGTGAGCAATCTCGGATCGGGAGACATGATTTCCAATTATATGATCCGGCGCGTGCATGTGGTCAAACGTGGAGATCGAATTTTGCTGGTTGCCGAAAAAGGACCTCTGCGTATCACCGCCCCGGGACTGGTGGAAGAAAACGGTTTCCAGGATGCCATCGTCAAGGTGAAAAACCTCCAAACCCAGAAAACGGTTTACGGAACCGTAAAGGATTCCAAAACCGTCACAGTGGATTTTTGAATGAATATGAAATCGTGTTCCCCATTTGAACAAATCCTTTTGCTGGCTCTGGTCCTTCCCGCATTGGGCCTGGGCGGCTGTGCGGCGTTAAATAAAGAAAAGAAACCGGACCCGGCGGAAGAAATCCTCAAGCATGCCATTTTTGAGACCAAGGAGGAGCCGTACCAGCGGTTGGAAGGTTCGCTCTGGCCGGGGGAGACATCCGAAAATCTGTTGTTTGCGGACACCAAGGCAAAGCAGTTGGGAGATGTGGTGACTATTGAATTGGAGGAAAACTTCACTTCAACAAACTCCGCCACGACAGCCACTTCACGCGATTCAACCATAGACATCGAAACCGGGAGCGTGCTGGGCCTGCCTACGAACCTGGGCGTGTCCAATTTTCTCGGCAGCACGCAGTCGTTCAATCCAAATTTAAACACCAGTGTCAGCCGTTCGCATGATGGAGAAGGCACCACCACACGCGCGGGCACCATGACCGGCACCATGGCGGCGATCATCACCGAGGTTATGCCAAACGGAATTTTTAAAATTGAAGGACGCCGCACCGTGATGGTGAACGACGAGGACCAGACCATGATTCTGGGAGGTCTGATTCGCCGCGTCGACATCGGGTTCGATAACACCATCTCGTCCCAGAACATCGCCAATGCGTCTATCACCTATTCAGGAAAAGGCGTGGTCTCGGAAGAACAGAATCCAGGCTGGTTATCACGCTTCCTGGCTTACATCTGGCCGTTCTGATGAGCGGACACGGAATTAAATGGGAGAGAAATTAATGTTTCGTAAGTTGAGGTGGGTTCAGGTATCGGCCTTTCTGTTGTGCTTTTTCATGCTGACGGAAAACGCGAGCGCCATCCGCATCAAGGAACTGGCGAATGTGAACGGAGTGCGCGCAAACCAATTGATCGGATTCGGACTGGTGATCGGCCTTGCCAACACCGGTGACCGCGCCACCAACGTGTTCTTCTCAATCCAGACGATGGTCAATATGTTGCAGAAACTGGGCGTGACGGTTCCTGAGGACCGCGTCAACCAGTTGCAGTTCAAAAATGCCGCCACCGTCATGGTGACAGCGGAACTGCCGCCTTTCGCGCATCAAGGTGACCGCATTGATGTCACCGTCTCCTCGCTCGGTGACTCCAGCAGTCTCCAGGGTGGGACCTTGCTCATGACTCCCTTGAAAGGCCCGGACTCGGTCACTTACGCCGTGGCACAGGGTCCGGTCTCCATTGGCGGCTTTGCCGTGCAGGGCCAGGGGCAGGGAGTGCAGGCGAACCATTTGAATGTCGGCAGGATTGCCGGTGGCGGGATGGTTGAAAGGGAACTGCCCAACACGTTCCATACCAAGGAAAACATCATCCTGTCGCTCAAGCAAACCGACTTCACCACCGGCGACCGCATTGCAAAAAAGATCAACTCCGTTTTGAAGGACGAATTCGCGACCAACCTGGATGGGCGCACCATTCATATCAAAGTGCCCCAGTTTTACAAAAACAACGTCGCCGAATTCGTGACACAAATCGAGGTGCTGGATGTCCAGCCGGATTCCGTCGCGAAGGTGATTATAGACGAGAGGACCGGTACCGTGGTCATGGGCGACAACGTAAAGATATCGAGAGTGGCGGTGGCCCACGGAAATCTATTTGTCCAGGTCACGGAAGAGCCCGTTGTTTCCCAGCCGGATCCTTTATCTGAAGGAAAAACGGTGATCCTTCCCAGAACGCGGATTGCCGTAGGGGAAGATGAAGACCGTCTGATAGTCGTGCCCGAAGGCATTGACCTCGGCCAGGTGGTCAACGGACTCAACGCCATCGGTGTGACGCCGCGCGACCTGATCTCGATACTTCAGGCGATCAAGGCGGCGGGGTCCCTGCACGCGGATCTGGATGTCATTTAAGCAAGCAAACTAGGAGAGGGGTGTACGGCCATGAACGGCATCGAACAATTGAACAAAACTGTTTTGAGGATCAAAAACTGGGGATTCGATTTCATCGCCATCCACGTGAAGGCCATTTGCATGGTCCTCATCCTGGTGTTTCTGTCGGCGTGTGAGGTGAAGATGGCTCCCTCCCAGTTCTGGGAAACGGTCTTCACTCCCGACACCGATTCCGAGTATTACAAAAAGAAATCGGAAAATCTGGTGCACGACCTCACTCAGGGAGTGCAGGAATACGAAATCAACAAGGTGGTGGTGCTGGACCTGGTGGACGATGAAAACAAGGTTCCGATCCTTGGCGAGTACATGTCATCGCGCGTGGTGGAGGCCATCACCCGCGGCCGCTTCTTCCGCGTATCGCAGAAAGGGGAAGTGCTGTCCACACTGGAACGGCTCGAACTCAAACCCTCTGTGCGCTACACGAAGGAAGAGATTCAGCGTATCGGCCACGAACTGAAAGCGCAGGCCATCATCAACGGCAAGGTCCGTGACATCGGCGCCAATATCGACGTGCATGTGTCCATGGTGGACATTGCCAGCGGCGAGGTCATTGCCTCGGCCACCGAACAATTGAACCGGACCCGGTTTGCGGTAGAACTTCTGCGCCATTACTGACTCGCCCTCGGTAATGGATTTCCATCCCGGATGAGCGGCGCCCCGATTATCCGGGCAAAACAAAACCACCCTGTCCCAGTGGCAGGGTGGTTTTTTTGTTTTGAAACAATTGGATGCTTTGTTTCTCTTGAAAGCAACAGCCGGTTGCTATGGCCTGGGTTGGGCCTGCCGGAAAAGGAAGGAGATTTTGAAATGGACCCAGGGACCATCGTTGGCCCGCCAAGCAGCAGCCCGTGGTCCCGGCCTCAGCCCGTATTCGGTGCAGTGCGGGGCGGTACGGTGCCGTGATCGAGCACATGACGGTAGCGCGCCAGCGCCATCAACGGAAAAAACTGCCGGTACATGTGGTAGCGGATGTAGAAGTGTTCCGGAAAGCCGGTGCCGGTGAACTCGTCCTCGTACCACGACCCGTCATCCTGTTGCGTGGTGATGAGGTAATTCACACCGCGCCGCACCACCTCGCTTTGCGCTTCTCCCGCTTCCACCAGTGCCATGAGAGCCCACGCGGTCTGCGACTTGGTGCTGTCGCCTTTGCCGGCATACTCGTAGTCGGAGTAGCTGTAGCAGGTCTCGCCCCAGCCGCCGTCTGCATTCTGCCGTGAATTCAACCAGTCCACCGCCCGGCGCACCATCGAGGATTGCATGTCCTCGCCGATGGAGCTCAGGCCCATCAGCACCAGCCACGTGCCGTAGATGTAATTCACGCCCCAGCGGCCGAACCAGCACCCTTCCCGCTCCTGGCTGTCGCGGATGAAGGTGAGCGCGTGCTCGACCCGCGGGTCCTTCGGGTCGTGACCGATGCGCCCCAGCATCCACAAAATGCGCCCGGTCACATCCACCGTGGGCGGGTCCAGCATGGCACCGTGGTCGGCAAACGGAATTTCATTGAACAGTTCGTGATCGTTGTCGCGGTCGAACGCGCCCCAGCCCCCGTTACTGCTTTGCATGCTCATCAGCCAGGTGAGGGCGCGCTGGAACTCGCGTTCTTTCCACTCGGTGTCGGAGATGGCGGTGCGGTGAATCGACATCAGAATCTCGGCGGTGTCGTCGGTATCCGGGTAGGCTTCGTTGTAAAACTCGAATGCCCAGCCGCCCGGTGGCGTGTGCGGATTTTTGATCTGCCAGTCGCCTCCGCGCGTCACCTGCTTTTTCATCATCCATTCGATCGCTTTGACGATGCGCGGATCGTCCCCGGGCACGCCCGCGTCCATCAGGGCGTTGCAGGAGATCGCCGTGTCCCACAAAGGCGAGACGCAGGCCTGCATCCATTCCTGGTCGCCCTGCCGGATGAAGAAGCGGTCGATGCTCTCCATTCCTTTTACGATCGCCGGATGGTCCATCGGGTAGCCCATCAGGTTCAGCGCGAGGACCGAATTGAACATGGCAGGCTGGATGCCGCTGAAGTCGCCTTCCGGTTCCTGATGTTTGAGGATCCATTTCTCCGCTCGGCGCATTGCTATTTTGCGGAATGGTTTCCACGAAGATTTGCCCAGCAGTTTCAGCACGCGGTCGGCCAGCATGAACGCCGACGACCAGTTGAGCCCCGGGTTGCGGTTCTTCACCCCCATGTCGCGGTCGGCCCCGGTAAAGATTTCCGGGACGCTTTGTTCGGTGGGCAGGGGCCACACCGGTTTCATCGAGCACACGACGGAAAGCGGCACCACCGTGCCGCGCGACCAGCTCGACATCTCGTAGATGTTGAAGTAAAACCACGTCGGCAACAGCACCGCTTCCACCGGCGTGGCGGGCGTCCATTTCCAGTCGATCTGCCCCAGCATGGCGAGGAAGATTTTGGTGAACACCCGCGCCTTCCTCACACCGCCCAGGCTGAAGATGCACTGCCGCGCTTTCGCCATTTCGGGCGCATCCAAAGGAAGGCCGCACATCTTGAGCGCGACGTAGGCTTCCACCGTGGTGCCGATGTCCGGTGGCCCGCCGTAGTACAGCGTCCAGCCGCCGTGTTCCTGCTGTTGCGCCAGCAGGTAGTTTTTGATGCGTTCCTTTCTCTCCGGCTGGTCCAGCCCGAGGAAGTGCATGAGGAACACGTATTCGGCGGTGATGGTGACGTTCGATTCCAGCTCCTCCACCCAGTACCCCTCCGGATATTGCGTTGAGAAATGGTGTTGGCACGAACGGGCGATGGCCGTGTCCAGCCGGGCGCGGTCGTTTTCGACCTGCGCAGGGGCTTCGGGGTTTGTGGCTTCGGGTTGTAAATTTTTTAGATTTGAGTTCTGCATGATCGGGAAAAAATGGTAAACTTTGGGTTCTCCACCGGCAACGCCGATTTCCAGCCAGTCTGAAGGAAACGCTAAAATACCGCAAACCGTTTCCAAAGGGAAGCCCGGATCGGGCCCGGAAGCGATTATTTTTCAAAACCTTTCGCTTTCCTGTTGACACCGGGACCGGAGTTATCTAGTATAACCCGTTTACATATCCAGTTGAAATCTCCAGGTTATTGAAATGAAAACGTTTTCCGCGAAACAAAGCGATGTGGAAAAAAAGTGGGTCGTGGTGGATGCCGCGGACCAGCCGCTCGGCCGCGTGGCCAGCAAAGTGGCGGCCATCGTCCGAGGTAAAACCAAACCCATTTTCACCCCCCATGTGGACACCGGCGACAACGTCATCGTCATCAACGCCGCCAAGGTGAAACTCACCGGCCGCAAATGGGAAGACAAGATTTATTACCATCACACCGGTTGGCCCGGCGGCATCAAGTCGGCAACGGCACGGCAGGTGATGGACAAACAGCCGAAGGAATTGCTGAAGAACGCCATCAACGGCATGCTTCCAAAGAACCGGCTGGGACGGACCCTGAAAAACAATTACCGGATTTACGACAACGACAATCATCCGCATGAAGGCCAGAAACCGGAAGCGGTGACGCTTTAGAGCGATTGGGAGTTTTTTGAATGGAAGATCGATATTACGCAACCGGACGACGAAAAGAATCCATCGCCAAAGTGTGGATCACGCCGGGTGAAGGCCAGATCACGGTCAACAACAAGAATCTCGACGCCTACTTCGGCCGGCCAACGGCGGAAATGATCGTGCGCCAGCCGCTGGTTCTCACCGAGACGCTCGGCAATTTCGACATCCGGGCGACGGTTCTGGGCGGCGGTTTGTCAGGCCAGGCCGGTGCGCTGCGGCTTGCGGTTTCGAAAGCGCTGCTGGGATCCGATCCCGAACTGCGCCTCCCCCTCAAAAAAGCCGGATTCCTCACCCGCGACCCCCGCGAGGTCGAGCGTAAAAAATACGGCCGTCGTGGCGCCCGCAAACGTTTTCAGTTCTCCAAGCGCTAAAAACACTTTTGCGGACTTTCTTTCCGCACGTTTCCTGAATTATCATGTGGAAGGTTCGGTCCCCGAACCTTCCATTTTTTTTGTGATCCCGTTATGAACCGAGTCAGCATCGCAGGGGCCACGGGGTACACCGGCATCGAACTGCTTCGCCTGCTGGTGCGCCACCCCAGTGTGCGCATCGTGTCCCTGACCGCCGAATCCCACGTCGGCAGGAACATCGCCGAAGTTGCGCCTTCGCTCGCCGGTTATCTCGACCACACGCTGGTGCCACTCGATGCCTCTATCGGCCAGGACTGCGACATCCTGTTCCTCGCCCTGCCGCACACCGCGTCGATGGCGCACGTGCCGGAACTGTTGCAGGGCGGGTGCCGCATTGTGGACCTGAGCGCCGATTACCGCCTGCACGACAGTCAGGTGTACGGCGAGTGGTACAAAACGGAACACCAGAATCCCGAATTGCTGAAAGAATCGGTGTACGGCCTGCCCGAGTTGCACCGGTCTTCCATCGGCTCCGCCCGGCTGGTCGCCAATCCGGGGTGTTACCCGACGGGCGTCATCCTCGCCGCCGCACCGCTGATCCAGACCGGCTGGGGCGATGCGGATTCCATCGTCGCCGACTGCAAGTCCGGCGTTTCCGGTGCCGGCCGCAAGTTGAGCCAGACCACGCAATTCTGCGAAGCGAATGAAGGCGTCTCCGCATACGGACTCGCCGAGCACCGCCACGCCCCGGAGATCGAGCAGGAGATCAGCCGCCTCGCCGCGCGCGATATCACCATCACATTTTCGCCGCACCTCATGCCCATGACGCGCGGCCTGTTGTCCACGGTGTACGTGAACCTCAAGCAGGAAATCGACCGCGACCGCCTGCACGAGCATTACGAAGCGTTCTACGAAAAGGAACCGTTCGTGCGTGTTCTGCCCCCGGGTCGTTTCGCCAACACGCATTTTGTCGCCGGGTCCAACTTCTGCGACATCGGTGTGCAGGTGGACACGCGGAACCGTCGCGCCATCATCACCAGCGCCATCGACAACCTGATGAAAGGCGCGTCCAGCCAGGCGGTGCAGAACATGAACCTGATGCTGGGTCTCGAAGAAACCGTGGGACTCGACACTCCGCCCGTGTTTCCGTAGCAACGTTTTTTGATTTTCTTCCCCTTTACAAGGGGAGGATGAAGGTGGGGTCCTTCATCACCTTCCTTCAGTTTCCTCCCTGAAAAGGAGGGGAAGCGGTGGGTCCCGTGCGTCAAGCCACAAAATATTCATAACCCTGTTTCCAAGACACGCTGATGAAACTGAAAACGAAAAAGACCTTGTCGGTGCCGGGTTTCAAAGCCGGAGGGGTGGCCTGCGGCATCAAGAAAAACGGCAAGCCGGACCTCGCCCTGATTGTCTCCGACACTGCCGCCACCGCCGCCGGACTGTTCACCACCAACCGCGTGGTCAGCCCCACGGTCACGGTGACGAAACAACACATCCAAAGCGCAAAGAGCGTGCGCGCCATTGTCGCCAACAGCGGCAACGCCAACGCCTGCACCGGAACGGACGGAGACCGGACCTGCCGCGACATGGTGGCGCTCACCGCAAAACAACTGGGTGTCACCGATAAGGAGGTGCTGGTCGCGTCCACCGGCGTTATCGGGGTGAAGCTGCCGCTCGCCCCGGTTAAGAAAGGTCTGCCGCAACTTGGGGGTGCACTTTCGCCCAAAGGATGGAACGACGCGGCGGAGGCGATCCTCACCACCGACCTGGTCATCAAGACTGCCTGCGTGGAGTCCAACGGCATCACCGTCGGCGGCATCGCCAAGGGATCGGGCATGATCCATCCCAACATGGCGACCATGCTGGCGTTTCTCGCCACCAACGCGAACATCGGCAAAGCGGACCTCAAGGCCGCGCTCAAGGTCGCGAACGAACACACCTTCAACCGCATCAACGTGGACGGAGACACCAGCACCAACGACATGGTGGTGATCCTGGCAAACGGGCAGGCGGGGAACGCTTCGATCAAAAAGGGCACGAAAGCGTTTCGGGATTTCGTCGAGGCGTTGACGGCGGTGTGCAAGTCGCTGGCATTCGCCATCGTGAAAGACGGCGAAGGGGCGACCAAGTTCGTGACCGTGTCGGTGAAAGGTGCAAAAACAGAAAAGCACGCGCTCACCGTGAGCCGCGCCGTGGCGGATTCCAAGCTGGTTCAGACGGCGCTGTTCGGCGAGGACCCGAACTGGGGCCGCATCATCGCCGCCGTCGGCTACGCAGGGGTGCCGGTGAAACCGGAGAAGATCGACATCGCGTTCAACGGCACGCCACTGGTGAAGAATGGCGCGCCGGTGGCGGGACTGTCCGTGACCGCGCTCCACAAGCAGATGAAAGCCAAGGACCTGCGCATCGACATCGGCCTCGGCATGGGCAAGGCGTCGGCCGAGACCTACACCTGCGATCTGTCCTACGACTACGTCCGCATCAACGCCGAATACACGACGTGATTTGTTGGCTGAAAGAAATATTTTTAATGGCCACAAATCTATAGAAAGGCCCAAGGTAATAAATATGCCGTTTAATTGGGAAAAAGTTAATAATGCATATAAGGAGAGGGGAAACTCTCCTGAATCTTGGATTTCAACTTCCAAGGCCTTACTTGTATCCGCTCGTGTGCTAAGAGATGCATTTGAAAATGCTCAATTAACTTTGCCTGAATCTGATAATAAGAATGAGAATTTCGAAATATTAATGAGCACGCTTGAGCCTGAGTTGATGCTTCGCGCATTTGCCTTGGAATGCCTTTACAAAGCAATATGGCTCTCACGAGGCAATGAATTATACAAAAATGGATCGTTTAAAGGGGTTGATGGTAACAAAAACATGATTTAGAAGAATTGGCAAAGGCAGTAAACCTGCACGATAATTTGAGTGATATCCAAAAAAGAGTTTTGTCGGTACTTTCTCAATTTAATGAAAGAGGTCGGTATCCTATTTTGAATAAACCAAAAGATGTTCAGGAATTATTGGGATGGTGTGTTTCAAATCACGATCCGGCTTTTGATGAAATTGTAGCGATGCTCTATGCAGAATTAGGAATTAATTAGAAAAACATGCTCCCCCTTTGCAAGGAGAGCTTTTGAAAAGTCATAAAAAATCAGAGGAAGCCACCCTCACCCCAACCCTCTCCCGTCAAGGGAGAGGGAGTCTTTAAATTCCTTCTCCCCTGTTGGGAGCACTCACGGAGTGACAGGCTAGGATGAGGGGGCATCATGATTCTTCCTTCGTTTCGCTTTTCGGCCGTTTGAAGGTCGCACCGCAGTCGCGGCATTTCATGGTTTCACGCAGGAAGAACAACGGTGCGCCCAAAAGGACGAACGTTAAAATGAGCATCAGCGGGTCGCCCAGCACCATGGTTGCGTTGTGTCCACCGCAGTGGGGGCAGGTGAGCGGCGGTTCGGTATCGATCTCCGCGATTTCATCCTGGTGGTCGGTGGTGAGGATGTCCTTCGCCGCGTCCACCCAGTCTTCCGGCACCTTCACCTTGATGCCGCCCACCGCCGGCGTGTACAGCCAGTTGATGCTGAGCAGGTGTTCGTCGGCGATGAACACGGGAATGCCCTCCGCCTCCAGCCGCGCCTTCGCCAGGTGCGCCTCGTAAGGCATCGAGTAGCGGGCAATGGTGATCAGCTCCGTCATGCCGTCCCCCGATCCGGTAAATGAAGAATCAATCGCCGAGTCCATAAAAAGTCTTTTCGAACGGGTAGGGTGTGGGCGAGGTTCCCTGTACGCCGAACCCGCCCTGCCCTTCGGTTTTCCATTCGCGGCCATCCACCTTTTGCAGCGAGTGCCCCGCCAGCAGGCCCCAGTGGTAGCGCAGTTGCACCTCCAGCGGCACTTCCATTTTACCCGAATGGGCGAGGTGGCGGGTGAGCGGCTCCGAATACACATAGAAAAAATATCCCGGCGCGTTTTTCAGGTGCAGTTCGACGTAGTGACGCCCGTATTCCACGCCCGGACCCGGCGCAGAGGGCGTTGCCTTGTATGTTGCCGCAAGGGTGCGGGTGACGGTGACGTGGGTGAACGCCGATACCGAAACCAGGTGCAGGACGAACGCCACGCACAATGCGAGGAACACCTGCAGTGCCGTGCGGAAAAAACTGAACACCAGCACCACCGCCGCGATCCCGGTGTTTGATACCAGCAGCCACAAAGGCAGGCCCTCCCCGAACGCCATCTGCAACCCCAGCTTCACCAGCCCCACCAGCAGCACCGCCATGCTCAGCATCCACAAGGTGACGCGGGTGATGGTTTCCGGCGACCTGCGTTCCCCTGGAATCAGCAGGACACCGGGAATGGTGAGCAGGACGAACAGGCAGAGTTCCGCCCCAAAGGGAACGAAATTGAGTGCCGAAAGAATCCCGTAAATCGCCTCCACAATTCTCCTCTTTTGGTTAGAGTGACCGAACGAACCGCTATTGGACCCCGTTCCGGTCCCAAGGTCAATATTTGCGATCCGGCGGCCCACTTCGATTTCAGCCTTTTAATCAATATAGGAACTTCTAACTTTTCCAAAATCGAGAGGGTTTCCAGACCGGATGATGCAGGCCACACTTACTATTATTAACCAACTGGAATTCATTTCCGAAGACGAACCGAATCTCAAAAAATAGGGCAATTATGCGTTACCCTCTTGAAATTTCTATACTTCTTGCTATGCTTGAACCAGTTTTCCCGACGATTTTTCGACTGAAACGACCATTTGGATGGTTCTGGGCTGCGTGGAATTTTCAACCAAGGAATCCCCCGATACGGGTTCTCATGAGCTTGATAATACAGCGGTTTTGTTTTTAACCGACCCTCCCGATACGGCTGAGCTTTCCGGCTGGTATGCGCGCAAAATCGTCGGTGTTCCATTTTTACTGCTGAACCTGTTGCACTTGCAGAAAGCCGGTGTGCAATCGGTGACGGTGTACCACCGAGGCCTTCTGGGAGGTCAGAAGGGGCGCATGATCCCGCTCACGGAAGACCCCCGCCTGCGGATTCCGGTCGAGTGGGAATCGGATCCTGCGCGGCTGGCCGCCCGCTTGAACGAGAATGCCTGTCGGCTGGTGGTGAACGGTTCCGCCCTGCACTGGCATACGGATTTGGCTGGAGTGTTGAAGGAGCCCAGCGATACCGATCTGCTGGCCCGCACCCAGGTGTACGAAGTTCCAAAGGACACCGCCCCGGAGGCGCTGGCGACGTGCCTGAACGAGTTCAGCTTGGCGGAGACGAGGAAGATCGGCCGCGTGCCGGGACCCCAGAATCTTGATACCGTGCGGCTGGTGGCGGGGGACCACAACCGCTGGGTACAGACAAAAGACGATTTCCACCGCCTGCATGAACAACTGTTGAAGCTGGGCGGCATGAGCAATGACAGTCCGATGGACCGTCTGGTCACGCGGCATATGTCGCGTCACCTGACCCGGCTGTTCATCCGGACACCGTTGACGCCGAACCAGATCACCTGGGCGCATCTGGTGCTGGGCCTGGTCTCCGGCTGGTATTTTTATCTCGGCGGATACGGCAACCAGTTGACCGGCGCCTTGTTGCTGATGCTGTCGGCGTGGCTGGACAGCACGGATGGAGAGATCGCACGGTTGCGTTTTCAGCAATCGCCCTTTGGCGGCATGCTGGACATCGTCGCCGACAACGTGGTTCACTTCGCGGTGTTTCTGGGCATCGGCCTGGGGTTGTACCGGATGACGGGCAATGCCGCTTACAGTTACTTGGGCGTGGTCGCGGTGGCGGGGTCGCTGACCTGCTTTCTGTTGTTGCAGTCGGACATCTTTAGCCAGCGCACCACCGGGTCGTCGGACGCGCCGGCGGAAGAGGCTGAAAGCCTGGTGGACCAGATCGCCAACCGCGATTTCATATATTTTCTGTTCGCCATGGCGGTGGTCAACCTGCTTGAGATTTTTATTGTTGTGACGGCCATCGGTTCGGTGGTGTTTGCGGGGTATGTGGCTTACAGCCGGTTTAAACCGCAAAGCCGGACTCAGGGTCAGGGATTGCAATTGAAATAACCGTTCGTTTCGGATCACATGAATCTTTACCAGGCCATCAAGGAATACGTCCCCCAGCTCAAACGGGGGGAAGGCGACGAGCGGGGCGGTACCCTGCTCATTGGTGAAGGTTGCACCTTACGATCCGGCATTCCCAGAGGCGATGCGGTGGTGAAACTGATTCAGGAACGGTTTCCCGATGCCGTGCAGGGAGAAGGTAAAAGCCAGGAAGAATGCCTCGCCCGGCTTTCGCCCAGCCAGAAACTGAATTTGCGTAACGTCATGCTGGAGGAAGCCAGCATCAACTGGGCGTACATCTGCATCGCCCTTCTGATGCGGGACGGGTACATCCGGCGTGTCCTCACCACCAGCCCGCATCCTCTTCTGCAGCGGGCGTGCTCGCTGGTGAACGTGTTCCCTGCGGTTTACGACTGCTCGGCCACAACCGTTCTGGACGCGGCGAAGGTGGCGGGTACAGCCATTTTTCATCTGAACGGGCAGATTCCCGGTGAGACCCCCGGCGATCTCGCTCCCGTTTACGCCGCCGCCAACGAGTTCGGCCCGTGGTTTGTCGTGGGTTACGACGACCGGGACGAGGATCCCGTCTTCCAGCAACTCACGAAAGTGGAGCAGTTCAAAAACGGCCTGCTCTGGGTGCTCCCCAAAAACATTTCGCCCTCCCGCTCCGTTCACGAAAAAATCCTCACCAAGGGCAAGGAAGTGGAATACACCAATGCCAAGGATGCGGATGCGTTTCTGATTCTCATGATGCAGGAGTTGCAGGTGGAAGTGCCGGAGTTGATCGCCTACCCGTTCAGCCATCTGGGTGACGTCCTGCGCAAGATCGCCTACTTCCCGGCGCCGGGTATGGTCGAGGAGATGCACGTTGTGGACATCGCCCTGCAACAGATCAAGCTGGCGATCAAGGATTATGAGGGCGGGGAATGGGGCGACCTGGTGGAAGGCGAGCTGGACATGGACGTGCTTAACGAGCCTGCCCTGTTGAGCGCCCTGCAGGCGGCGCAGGCGGGACTGGTAAAAGGGTCCGCGCAGGAAATCATTTCGCAACGGGCGCAGTACGATAAAACCCCCAACCAGCAGTTGGGCGACCTCCTTATCTGGGCTTACCTCAAGGAGGGGGACGACGCGTATTACAAAGCCCAATCCGGAGGTGAGAACGCCACCGCAATGCGGGCCAAGGCCCGCGAATACTACGAACAGGCCCTGAACCTGCAACCGGATGGATCGGAGATCGTGTTCAAACTGGGCAAGCTGCTTGCGCAGCAGGGGCATCAGGTCCCGGGAGAGGAATCCAAATCCCTGCTTGGCCAGGCGGCGGACAAGTTCAAGCAGACCCTCGACCTCAATCCGGATTTTCTGCCTGCGCGCCTGCAACTCGGTAACGCGCTGGTGGACCTGGCCGCGCAATCGGGCAACGGCGAAGCCGACGAGAAGTTCGGCGAAGCCATCGAGCAATACCAGACCCTGCTCGAACTGGATCCGGAAAATGTGGAAGCGGCTTTCGGTTGCGGTCTGGCGCTTTACGCTCAGGCGCGAAAGAAAAAGGGTTCGGAGGCATTGCGTCTCTACGGGCAGGCCGCGGAGAAACTGAAAATCGGACTCAAGTACCAGCCCAACCGGCTGGATGCGTTGTTGCCGATGGGTCACTCCCTGCTGGTGTTCTCCCGCTCGAAGAAGGGGGAGGAAGCCGACCGCATGCTGGCCCTGGCCTGCGAAAAATTCCAGTACGCCTGCCAGGTGAAGCCGGAGATGCCGGAAGCCCACTTCGGCTGGGCGGACGCGCTGTTCGAACGCGCCTCTTCACGGAACGACATCAAGGCCAACGACTTTTTCGAACTGGCGCTGGACCAGTACAAAACCACGGCGCGGCTGAAGCCCGATTTGCCCCGTGTGCATTTCCGCTGGGGGCTGGCGTTGTTTCATATGGCCCAGCGCAGGGACGGCAACGACTCGGCAAAGTTCTATCAGCTCGCTTCCGAGAAATTCCAGACCGCGGTCAAACTGAATCCGCAAAACGTGGATGCCTACCTGCGGCTGGGGCGCATCCACGTCGAGCTTGCCCAATCCAGAAAAACTGCGGATGCAGACAAGCTGTACGACCGCGCCATCGATTATTTCCAGGCGGTGCTCAAACTGCAACCGAAGAACGCCGATGCCATGGCGCAGGTGGGAACGGTTCTCCTGCACAAGTCGCAACTGAAGGATGCGACGGATGCCGAACGCGACCTGCGGGACGCCATGGAAAAATGCAAGGCCGCACTGGAAATCAAACCGGGCCATTTCCAGGGAACCCTGATCTGGGGCCAGGCTTTGCTGGAGATGGGACTCAAGCGCGTCGATCCGGATGCGTGGGTGTTCGAGGAGGCGGAGGAGAAACTTCAGGCCGCTTTAAAATTACAGTCGGACCATCCGGACGCACTGGTGGGGCTGGCTCACTGCCTGCTGAACAAGGCGCGAAACATGGATGCGGACAAGGCCGCGGCCGCGCTGGAAGAAGGGCTCAACCACGTGCAGACCGTGCTCGAAGAGCACGATCAGTCCGCACCCGCCCGCAACGTCATGGCCGCCATCCTCATGGAGCAGGCCCGCAACAAGCGCGGCATCAATGCGCATCCCCTGCTGGCGGAGGCCAAAGGCCACCTGCAGCGCGCCGAAGACGTGCAACCGGGTTCCGCCACCTACAACATGGCGCGGCTCATGGCGCAACTCAACAACGAGTCGGGGTGCCGCGAATGGCTGGAGAAGTGCAAGGCCAACGGCGTCCTGCCGTCGTCGCTCATGCTCACCAAGGATCCCTTCCTCGAGCCGATGCGCGAGTCCAAATGGTTCAAGAAACTCGCCGGTTCCGGCAGTGAACCCAAAGAAGAAAAAGCGCAGGCCTCCTGACCCCGCTGCGCGCGCTCCCTTGATTTCAATTCCCGTTTAAATATTTTCCGAAAGGTCGACCGGATCGCTCTTGAGCGCCGGACTTTGTGCGAGAAAACGCGCCACGTCTTCGACCTGGCCGGTGGTGCGGCACGGCGGCAGGGAGGCGAGGAACTGCTTGCCGTAACCGCGACTGCTCATGCGCGCATCGAGTATGCTCACCACGCCGCGGTCGGTGGCCTTGCGGATCAGCCGCCCGAACCCCTGACGCAACTGAATGATGGCGCGCGGAATCTGGTAATGGCGAAAGGGATTGATCGACCGTTTCTTCAAATCTTCGATGCGTGCTTCCACCAGCGGTTCGGTCGGTACGTCGAACGGAAGTTTGGTGATGATGACGCTGGACAGCGCGTCGCCCGGTATGTCCACGCCCTGCCAGAACGAGCTGGTGCCGAAGATCACCGACGGCGTTTCCTTAAAACGCTGGATCATGCGTGTCGGCGAGAGTTCCCCCTGCTTGAGCAGTTGGTATTTCTGCAATTGCGGATCGAGAATGCGGTGCACGCGGTTCAGCGTATCGTAGCTGGTGAACAGCACGAACGTCTTGCCGCCGGTGGCGTGGATCAGTTCCATGCACCTCGCGGCGATGGCCTGCACGTACTTGTCGGTGTCGCCGCCGGGGTCGGGCAGATCCTTCGGCAGATACAACAACGCCTGCGAGGCGTAGTCGAAGGGCGAGTCGAGAATGCGTTCGTCGCCGGGATCGCATCCCAAACGCTCCTTCACGTAATCGAAGGTGCGGTTGGTGGTGAGCGTCGCCGAAGTCATGACGATGCGGTCGGTCTTGCCGAACACCTGCTCGCGCAGTTCGCCGTCGATGTGGATCGGCACGCCGCGCAACGTGGCGCGCACGAAACGTTTCTTGTTCACCACCTCCAGCCAGTACACATATTCTTTCATGTTCTGGTTCAGCAGGGCGGAGAGGGAGTTGTTCACTTCGAAGAAACGCACCGCCGCCGCGTGCATCTCCAGGTATTCCTCCTCGTTGTCGAGGCGCGAGGCCAGTGACTTCACCGCTTCGTACAGATTCTGTAACGGAATGTAGATGCTGTTGTTGATCGCCGGCGGCTGGTAGAAGCGGAGCGTGCGGTCACTGCGCCCGTACTGGTCGAGCACGTTGGTGAAGAATCCCTCCACCGCCACCCGCACCCGCGCCACCTGCTGTTTGATCTCCAGCGTCAACTCGTCGCGGATGCGCGTCAGCGAGCCGCGCTTGGTGCGTGGATTGTAAAACCGGTCGAGAAAATAAATGAGGCCCGAGTTCGACATCTCGAGGCCGAGAAACGACGTCGCCGCCTCTTCCAGGTTCTGCGCCTCGTCGAAAATCACCGCGTCGAAGCGCGGCAGGACGGCGCCGTTGTTGGCGACATTGGCGAAGAACAGGTGGTGGTTGACGATGAGCAGGTGCGCGCCGAACCAGCGTCGCCGCTCCTTGAAGTAGAAGCACGAATCGTAGGTCTCGCAGTTTTTGCCGAGACACAAATCCTTCTGCCGCCCCACTTCCTCCCAAACCGCGGCCGACGGCTCGAACGGCAGGTCGCTTTTGAATCCGGTCTTCGTCTGGCGTGCCCAGCCGAAGATGTTGGTCAGTTGTTCCTCCTCGTCCACGTTGTTGAACAGCCCCGCCTGTCCGGCACGTTTCATTCTGCGAAGCGACAGGTAATTCTCGTTGCCCAGGCACAGGGCATAGCGGAACTGGAGACCGAGCTGTTCCTGCAGGATGGGGATGTCGTGGTTCAGGATCTGTTCCTGCAGGGTCTTGGTGTAAGTGGAGATGACGACGCGTTTTTCGTTGGCCACCGCCCACTGGATAGCGGGCACGAGGTAGGCGAGGCTCTTGCCGGTGCCGGTGCCCGCCTCCACCAGCAGGTGGCCGCTGCCGGACAGAGCCGACTCCACAGCCTCGGCCATCTCCAACTGCTGGGAGCGGAACTCGAAGCCGGGAAACCGCGTGGACAGCACGCCCTCGCGGTTGAAATAGTCACGCATGGGGGGAAACGCCATGATTCAGGTCCGGAGCCTCATCGAACAGGAACTTTTTTGAGATTCATAATAATCATTAAATTATTGATTTTTTGTCGTTTATAAAATATAATAAATTCACTTAAATCATAAAATCTAAAGTAATTTCTTGGTATTTTCGGGCAACGCCCCGGCTGGGCCGGGTCGTTCATCATTCTGTTTCATTTTGGAGACCGCACCATGAAATCCCTTGTTGCCGTTTTAACGGCGGTCGTCACCCTGTCGGGCCTGCTGGTCACCGGGGCGCAGGCCGGACTCTCCGCACAACAGCAGGTCCTGCAGGATTCTCAGTTTGTGCTGGAAGAGATTATATCGGCTCCGGACGAAGGAATCCCGTCCAATCTGATGGCGAAGGCAAAAGCCATCGTCATCATGCCCACCATGGTGAAAGGCGGCTTCTTTGTCGGCGCGCGCTACGGCACCGGCGTGGTGGCGGTGCGCGACGCCAAAACCGGCCGCTGGGGTCCGCCGGCCTTCATCAGCACCTATGGCGGCAGCTTCGGCTTCCAGTTCGGCGCGCAGGCGGTGGACCTGGTCCTGCTGGTGATGAGCGAACGCGGCGTCAACGCACTTTTGGACAACAAATTCACGCTGGGCGGCGACCTCGCGGTGTCGGTGGGACCCGTCGGCCGTTACGCCGAGGCGGGCACGGACATCGGCTTCCAGGGCGAGGTGTATTCGTACTCGCGCAGCAAAGGCGCGTTCGCCGGGGTGTCGGTGAAGGGCGCCCTGTTCCAGCCGAACGAAACCTACACCCAGCAGTACTATCACACGCATTTGTCCTCACGGCAGATCATGTTCTACGGCGGCATGAACCAGGTGCCGAGGTCGAGCGCCATATTCATGCGCAACCTCAACCGCCTCGCGCCCGCATCGCCTGCGGTGTTGACCAAGCTGCAGCGCGCGGTGCCGCAAACCACCGCCCAGCACAAACCGAAAATGCAGTCGCAAACGAAAATCCCGGAACCCGCACCGCAGGAGATGAAAAAGAACGTTCCGGGCAAGGGGGAGCTGATCCAGAAATCCGAGGCTCCCCGGCAGACCGAGCGGCCCCTCCAGCTACCGAAACCGCAACCGCTCTGGTGACTTCAGGCAGGCAGGGAGGGGGTCACGACGCCAGCGTGATCCTCTCCCGCACTTTCGCGCTCACCACATCGAGGGCGATCACCACCACCGCAATCGCCAGCAACGCCGTCCCCGCCTGGTTGTATTGAAGCAAATTGATCCACTGCTGTAACAGGAACCCGATCCCCCCGCCACCGACGAAACCGATGATCGTGGACATGCGTACGTTGATGTCCCAGCGGTAAAACCCCAGCGCCAGAAACTGCGGCAGAACCTGCGGCAGGACGCCGTACAACACCACCTGCAACGGACGTGCCCCCGTGGCCGTGATGGCCTCCACCGGACCCGGGTCGATGCTCTCGATCTGCTCCGAGAACAACTTGCCCAAGGCGGCGGTCGAGTGCACGGCCAAAGCCAGCACCCCGGCAAACGGACCGATCCCCACCCACACGGCAAACAGGATGGCCATGATGAGCGGTTCGATGGCGCGGAGCACGTTGAATCCCGTGCGCACCAGGTAATAAACAGCGGTGCCCGTTGCGCGGCGCGTCATCAGGTTGCGCGCGCCTAAGAAGCTCAACGGCGCGGCGAACAGGACGGCGAACGTCGTCGCCATCAATCCGAGGAACAGCGTCTCGACGATTTTGTCCGCCGTGAGTGTCAACGTCTCGCTCACGTGCCACTCCCCCGTCTCCCAGGTCAGCACCACGCGCACGTATTGTTCGTCGCCGCGCGCCGTCGTCGGCACGGTGATCTGTTTTTCAAACCCGCCCCGGCCGTCGGTCGTCACCTCGCCCAGCGGGTACTCCTGCTCGATGGCGTTCACCCAGTACAGCTTGCCCGTGCGGTTGGGCGCGAGATGAAACCCCCGCGCCGTCAGCGTTTCGCCGATCTGCCCGCGCGTGCGCGTGAGTCTCAAAACGGGATCTTGTGTGCCCGGTGGGGTGATGGCGGATTCCCCGGCGGTGGCTTTCTGCAGAAAGAAGCCGGCTTCCGTGGTCTGGCGTTCGGTCTCGAAAGTGATGAGTTCGGGTTGCAGGAGGGCGGTGACCAGCGGTTTGACCAGATGGAAATCTTTAATCAGGGAGGTGGGATGGATCTCCGTCACCCGCCAGCCGTAGGCATAGACGATCAACGCGACGAACAGGTAAACGAAAAACTTCGTGCGCGTGTAGAAGGGCCGGTGTGGAGGCGGTGTGGGCATGGATGCCATTATATATCCCTCCCCTTACCAAGGGGGCACTCACAGAGTGACGGGCTGGGTGGGTTTGCCTTTTAAGGTTTATTCCCAAAGGAGGGCGCTCCAAAAC